>CAIZMK010000099.1 GCA_903934035.1 uncultured Methylococcaceae bacterium | reverse complement strand
GCATTAAAACCAATCTACTGTTTTTTACCAAAGGCACACCGACGCAACAGGTCTGGTTTTATGAGCATCCTTATCCAGCCGGGGTGAAAAGTTATAACAAAACCAAGCCGATGAAGATTGAAGAGTTTGTGCCAGAAGCCGATTGGTGGGGTCATGAAGCCGATAACTTTAACAGCCGTGTCGAAAATCAATACGCATGGAAGATGAGTATTGAGGACATTAAAGCCCGTAATTACAACCTGGATTGCAAGAACCCGCATGTGGGCGAGCAAGAGATTCATGATCCTGAGGTGTTGTTGGCGCAGTATGCCACCCTTCAAAATGACATCGCAGCACTGCGCGGCCAGTTAAAAGACATATTAGCCGCAGCCTTATCTGGATAAGCATAAGTTAAGTTAACTCAGATTTGGAGCGCAGTGCGTAGCAAATTCCAAATTAAACAAAAACATACAATTCTCTCCACATTATGGAGATAATTCCCCCCTTTGAAAAAGGGGGGCTAGGGGGGATTTTGAAACCATACAATCCAATACTAAAACCATATTCCCGTACCTTACGCAGCAATATGACCGACGCAGAACAACTACTATGGTCAAAATTACGACGTAAGCAAATACTAGGTGTGCAGTTTAATCGCCAAAAACCCGTTGCTGGTTTCATCGTCGATTTTTATTGCGCAGCAGCGAATTTAGTTATTGAACTGGATGGCTCTCAACACGCTGAACCAGAACAGCACATAAAAGATAAAGATAGGAACCAAAAATTGAAGGCATTAGGCTTAGAAGTATTACGTTTTAATAATCATCAAGTATTAACAGAGCTTGCTGCCGTGATGGATGTGGTGTTTGAAGTAGTTGAAAAGAAAATCCCCCCTACCCCCCCTTTTTCAAAGGGGGGAATAAAAACAGTAATCATTGATACGAATATGCAATCAATTCCAGAAAATGCACAAAATCCAGCGAATGTTGCAAAAGAAAAATTAGACATGCCCACTTTTGAAAATAACATCATAAATTCATTAGTCGTTGAAGAAGTAGCGCAAAATTCAACCACCTTAGTAAAAGCAACTCCTAACCTTGAAAAAGTAGCTCCAAATACTCCCCCCTTTGAAAAAGCAGCACAGAACACTCCCCCCTTTGTAAAAGGGGGGCCGGGGGGGATTTCAAAAAAAGGTAACTCACTATGACCATCCAACAATTAATCACCAACCACCTTGATATTTGGACAGCCGCCGATACTGAAAAGAAATCAGGCCGTGGTAAAAGCTCAGGCAATGCTGGCAGTGTATATGGTATTAAAAAATTGCGTGAATTGATCTTGGAACTGGCGGTGCGTGGTAAGTTGGTGCCGCAAGATGAAAGTGATGAACCCGCTAGTGAGTTGCTGAAAAGGATAGCGGCTGAAAAAGCTAAATTGGTTGCTGAGGGTAAGATTAAGAAGAGTAAGCCATTGGCTGAGATAACGGATGATGAAAAACCTTTTGAATTGCCTGTTGGGTGGGAATGGACAACACTCATATCTATTACTCTAATTAACCCTAGAAACAATGTAGAAGATGACTTGCAAGCGTCATTCGTACCAATGACATTAATTGGTACGGGATTCAATTCGTTACACGATCAAGAAACACGACTTTGGAAAGAAATAAAGCAAGGATTTACCCATTTTGCTGAAGGAGATGTTGGTGTCGCAAAAATAACACCTTGCTTTGAAAATAGTAAAGCATGTGTTTTTAGCGGATTAACCAATCAAGTGGGAGCAGGAACAACTGAGTTGCATATCATTAGGCCAATTAATATGACATTGTCTCCTCGTTATATTTTAGCCTACGTAAAGTCTCCACAATTTTTACTGATTGGGGAGTCAAAAATGACAGGCACTGCTGGTCAGAAAAGATTACCAAAAGACTTTGTTGAGTCAAATCTATTTCCATTACCACCAATCGCAGAACAACACCGAATCGTCGCCAAAGTCGATGAACTCATGGCTCTCTGCGACCAATTAGAAAACCAACATAACAACGCCGCCGAAGCACACGAAAAACTCGTCACTCATCTGCTCGGCTCACTCACACAATCGCAATTAACCAACACAGACTCCCCCCTTTGTAAAAGGGGGGCTGGGGGGGATTTTAATTGGCAACGCATCTCTGAGCATTTCGATACCCTGTTTACAACTGAAGCCAGTATCGACGCACTAAAACAAACCCTGCTACAACTCGCCGTCATGGGTAAATTGGTTCCTCAAGATCCCAATGATGAACCTGCTAGTGAATTGCTTAAACGCATACAGGCAGAAAAAGCCAAGTTGATCGCGGAGGGTAAGATTAAGAAAGATAAACCCCTTGTGGAGATAACTGAGGAAGAGAAGTCTTTTGATTTGCCTGTGGGGTGGGAGTGGACTAGGCTTAAAAATATCGTTTATACTTTAGGTGATGGTATTCATGGCACACCAAAATATACTGAAAATACAGGCTGTTATTTTATCAATGGAAATAATCTTCAAAATGGAAAAATTGTTATAAAGCACGAAACTAAAACCGTAGCTTTAGATGAAATGGAAAAATACAAGAAAAACTTAACTGAAAGAACTTTACTTGTTTCTATCAATGGAACTATTGGTAATGTAGCCTTTTATAATGAAGAAAATATTATCCTTGGAAAAAGTGCATGCTATTTCAATTTAGCTCACCAAATTTATAAGCAGTATCTAAAGTTATTAATAGAAAGCCCATATTTTATTAATTACGCGAAAGAGAATGTTAGTGGCACAACAATAATGAATTTATCTCTATTCTCAATGAATACCTTCCCATTGCTAATTCCCCCATTCGAAGAACAAAAAAGTATAGTTTTGAAAGTCAATGAACTCGTAGCAATCTGTGATCAACTGAGAGCAAGCATTACTTTAAGTAATCAAATACAGCAAAAACTGGCTGATACACTAATCGAAAAAATCAATTAGTTAACGAAATTTAAACTACATTTACAGCAAAATAAAGTTTACATTTTTTAAAACATTAAATTTAATTATAAGGCATGAAATGGATTGGATTATAGCGAATAAAGATTGGTTGTTCAGTGGTGTTGGTATTTCTGTTATTGGATTTGTAATATTTTTTGTCAAAAAGCTATATTCTCCACAGCAAAGCGCTCCAGAGCCAAGTAACTCAAATATTAATAACATAGATATAAAAATAGATAATAACAATAGTTCGTTAGAAAAGAACAGCAAGAATACAAAAGACAATGCTAGAGGTGTACCGAAAAAAACACTAATTGACTTCAAAAACGAAACTAGAATTCTCTTTGTAGACGATGATGCTCGATTTAAGGTTACGACAATATTAACTAATAGTGGATGGGTTCATACAAAAAAAATAAAGGATTGTAAATCTTTAGATGATAGAGATGTAATTGATGCATCGATATTATTTATCGATGTACAAGGTGTTGGTGTGGCAATGGGCTTTAGTGATGAAGGATTAGGCTTAGCGCTCGCGATTAAGAAAAAATATCCTTCTAAAAAAGTAATAATTTATTCTGCAGAAACAAATGGAGATCGCTTCCATGAAGCCTTAAGAAAGGCAGACTCATTCTTGGCGAAAAATGCAGACCCATATGAGTTTCAAAGAATAGTTGAAGAATTTACTATTGGAATAGATCATTAAAGAATATGAATATAAGATATTTAATTATAAACAAGGAAGGTAAAGAGATATTTAATAATCTTACACAAGAAGAGTTTTTATTAATTAAAAAAGTAGCAACCTCAAACTCCCAAAAAACTCCGAATGGCCGCTATAGATTTGGCGTTATAAGTAATGTAAATTTCCATGTATACGCACTAACATCAGATAAGAATTATTTGAAAAGCTCTCAAAAATTCAAGACTGAGTTAGATGTTATTATTAACTCAACCAAGGTAATAGATGAAATAATTGAATCAACTAATACATTAAGAAATAATAGTACAAGACGATTAATACATAATCTGACAACTTTAAATGCACATAATATACAAGAAATTTATTCATTAATTCCACAGGAAAATGTTAGCAAACAAATGGGGGATCAAATTACTTTCGTTGAAGAAATTGTAAAAAATGATCCGAAAGAAACCGCATTAACATTACTTAAAATTGCTAAAAATAACGCAGCAATGAAAGCAGAGTTTTCTGTATTTAAAAAACTATTTGATTGCGATCCTGATCTTCAAAAAAGAGAGCACAATGTTCATAAAGTGTTAATGAACGTGTTTTATTTGTTTTTTCCCGACTTTACGGACAAAAATGTAAAGGTAACAATTGGAGATAACAATAACAAATATATCGCTTTTTTTGATTACGAATCTTTACATGTAGCGCTTTATCATCTTATTGAAAATGCAGCAAAATATATCAAACAAAACACCACCCTTACAGTTGGCATTAATAACTATGAAGAAATGTCTGAAATCATCTTCGATATGATTAGTATTGAAATAACTCAGTCTGAAAAAACTAAAATATTTGAAGAGGGTGTGTCAGGTTATATAGCAACACAAATTGGTAAATCAGGTCTTGGAATTGGAATGAGTAGGGCTAAGAAAATAATTGAATTAAATTCAGGATCAATTGAGGTTAGAACTTATCCAGAAACTATGGAAAACATTATGGGAGTGAAGTTCCAAAAAAATGAGTTTATCATTAAATTACCTAGGAATAAAAAAATATCAGCCTCAGTCAATTTAAAGAGTCAATGAGTATCCACATAAATTGTCGTATGTTCATCGTGAATTTATATAAAAAGGGGGCTGATCCTAATACTGCTACCGTAAATATAAAAAACATAAAATCATACCCTTGAACATGCCTCGTTTCTTGGCACAGTCAATAAAGGAAAGGATTTTGGTCGGCGTTTGACCGCCCTTGGTTGGCTCTTACGTTTTTGTTTTCCAATGGCCGTTGATGCTATTGCCTTTAATAATTTCCTTAAAGCGCTTGTGAGTCGATTTCCTGTCAAACTTACTATCTGCTTGGAGGCTTGAATGATGAGTTGCACTGCTGATCTGAAACTCAATTGACGGGGTATTTTCTCATGCAGACTGGCAGCCTGCGCCAAATTTTCACGAATGATGTTGTATGCCAATAAATGGATAGCTATCTCCTTCCGTACCATGTCAGGTGTTTTGCATCGTAACATTTCCATCCCCATATTAGTTTTGATGGAACGAAAATCTAGCTCAATTTTCCAGCGCTGCTTATAAAGCATGGCAAGTTCTTGTTTATGATAGCTCTTTGCATTTAATAATGTGCTCACATAAATCCTGCCGTTTACCGCAAATTCCCGGATAGTCATCGCTTCCGGCAGGTCGTTATATGCCTGCTGCGACATCCACACTGGTTTCCGCTTGGGTTTTAACCATTCAATCAAATGATCTTTTGCATCTAGGCGGACACCTAAGCTGAAGTCTACTTTTTTCCGAGCATGTATTGGAAATAGCACAGGGATTCCGCTAGCCTGCAAAAGTGCAATAATAGCAAAGGTACAGTAATAGCGGTCTGCCATCAGCAAGTCTCCAATTGACAGACTGCCAAACAGCTGACTGAGCAATGATGTTTCGCCAGATCCCTTGCCTTGATAGACTCCCAAGCTATAGTCGAGTACAGCTCCTGTAGCCAAAGAAATCAACACAACCATACGGGCAATCGGAAAGCCTAAGCCAGATTTTTGACTGTCCAGTTGAGGAAAGTCTGCCTGATTCTCGGGTGTGTCGGGCATCTGAACCGTTGCGCCATCAGTAAGGACAACGTTATAACCCTTCCATCGCCATGCCGCGAGAGCTTGGTTGTGGAGATGTAAACCAGCGACTGTGGTGGCTGCCTTGAGCTCCTTTAGTGGTAAGCGTTGTCGTGCTTTGCAGTAAGGTCCTGTATTAACGGTATTCGCTGATTGTCCGTCGACGATACGGTCAATCAATACGCCTGCTACGGCTTGCTTACAGGAAGCGTCATCACTCAACACTTGGAGAATAAAGGCTTTAAGTGTAACTAAGGGCGTGAATACCGAGGAACGTTTATGCGGTGTATTGGTAATAATGTTGGCAATGCTGTCGGCAGAAAAAAAACCTCAACGCCTAGTTCTTTAGATTGCAAAAAAGACTTTTTGAAGCGGTCGATTTGCTGCTTAATTCGGTTATTTTTAATAGCTGGCATGATCAAGTTATTGATAGGGCTGTGTAATGACCTTAATTCTACCAAAATATAATTTTATTATTGGCCTATCTAATTATAACTTATAGATTAATTACATTTGCGGTAGCAGTATTAGGATCGAGGGGGATTTTATTAGGCCATAGGTTATTGATATTTAATAATAATTTTTTAATAGATCAAATCTCCCCTGACCCTAATACTGCTACCGCAAATGTAATTAATC
>CAIZMK010000098.1 GCA_903934035.1 uncultured Methylococcaceae bacterium | reverse complement strand
GAAGTTGAGGATGTCATGCAAAAACTCAATCATCGACCTCGAAAAACACTAAACTATAAAACACCCCATGCAGTATTTTTTGGCGATTATAATCGGCAGGCTGCATGAATACTAGAATTGCACTTCAGAGTTGAATTCGCGCTTTATTAAATCACTCCTTAGCACACGCTATTTTAAATAACGACTCATGCATAGTCTCAGGCATAACTGAAATAGGATCTTTTTTAATGTTAGTATTTGAAAATACCGGCACACCCTGGCCCATATTTCCTGTATACCAAAATAAATCTAATAATCTTAAGGTTTCGCCTTTGCAGTCATATTCAACGTGAGAGACTGAAGCTAAATAGTTTTTAACGTCTACTTTAACTTTTTTATAGTCATACATATTCCACATTTTTACCTTGTCTCCCTCTCTGCGCTTAGATTGAATGTCGACATAAACATCAAAACCATCCTCGCTAGTTGTACTTTCAATGAGTGTCCATTCAGCCAACACATTGGCTGAAAATATTAATAATATTAATAAAGTTAATTTCTTCATGGTATTCAATCTCATGGTCAGATAATTAAAGGGTCATTTTATACTTTTATAGTCAAAGCAGTTATGATTGCAAATAAATTTTATAACATGAGGTATTGATGATGAGTTGGAGAGAAATTAAACATGAAGAAGTTTATAGCGAAGATGAAGTTAAAGCTCGCTTAGTCGATGAATTAGGGCATTGGTATTTGGAAAATGGTTGGATACGTCGCAAATATAAAACCAGTGGCTGGAAAGCGACCTTAATGGTGGTTAATACGGTAGGTCATTTGGCTGAGGCGGCTTTTCATCATCCTGACTTGAATGTATCTTATGCCTTTGTGATCGTTAAATTAAAGAATCATGCCGCGAAAGGCATCACTAATAAAGATTTTGAGTTAGCTCATAAGATAGAAGAGGTGTTGATGTGGCAACCAGGTCTAAAAGCGGGTAGTGCATTAGAAGGTACACCTGATGATGCTCGATTTAAATACTTGAAGTATGAATGATCAAACTATCAAGAGCATAGGATGTGCCGACGCACGGAGACGCATCAATTGTTGAGGATGCACTTTGTACGTTCCTATGCCGAACAAATCCATATTTGATTGTTTTTCTATTTTAATGATGTTTTAGGGCTAGCTATAAGTTTTGAAATGTCAAGTTACGATAAGCTATACCGAATTACTGCAATTAAATTAAGTGGAACATAATACGCACAAGCTTTTTGATAAGCTTATAAACAAGTCGGTGGTTTAGGCAAGCCTGCTAATTTGCAGGCATACTTTAAAGGTCCGTCTGGAAACAAGCGTAGTAGATACCGACTACTGCCCTGCTCTTCTCCAATTGATTTTGAAATTGCTTTAGCAAATACACGGGCATTCGGTAAATGCTTATATTGCAAATAATACACACGTATAAAGTTAATAATCTCCCAATGCGCGTCTGTCATGATTATATTATTAAGTTCAGCTAACTGCTGTGCCACTTGCTCATTCCAATCACTCGTTCGAATTAAAAAACCTAGCTCATTAGTTTCTGGCAGTGAATTTGTTATGACCATGTTTGTATCAATGAATTTTTTACCGTCAAATTAACGAAGTCGCTATAAGCAATCACTGTTATACCCTCTAACATCTCTGCTGAACTAATACCCCTAACTTCTAGATCATCTGCTAAAGCATAGAGTTGATGCTCAGCTAACAAAGACGTTAATATTTTACTTAAACGACCTTTTTGTAATAGATTTAATAGTGCTTTATCCAAAAACAGCACATCATCCCCTGCCCCTATACGCTGGAATATGGCACTATCAATCGGTGATTGAGCAATAATATGCAACATGTTATTGGCTATCGGTTAGTTTAAGACCAACGATGCCAACGATTACGAAACCAATCGATATTAAACGATACCAATCCACAGATTCTTTAAATAAAAGAATACCTAAAATAGCGACACCCACTGCCCCCATGCCCGTCCATACTGCATAGGCAGTACCTAACGGTAAGGTTTTAAGTGCCCACATTAGTAATCCAAAACTACCGATACCTGAAAATGCGGTAATAATACTAGGCCAAAGTTTGGTGAAGCCTTGGTTGTATTTAAGACTTAATGCAAAAATGATTTCAACAAACCCTGCTGAAAACAATAACAACCACCCCATAATGCTACCCTTTCTTTGTGTATTGAAACGGGGTATTTTACAATACTCTACACAATAATTTCACATTCAATGCTATCGCCTTATGTTACTTTCCGAAAATCGCACTATTATGAGCGTCTCCCAACTTAATCGTGCTACGGGACAATTACTCGGCGAACATTTCTTTAATGTATTGGTGGCTGGCGAACTTTCAAACACTACGCAAGCTTCCTCGGGTCATCTTTATTTCACATTAAAAGACACTAATGCTCAGGTTCGCTGTGCGCTCTTTAAAACTCAACAACGAAGATTGACCTTTAAGCCCGAAAATGGCAAACAAGTGATAGTTAAAGCACAGGTCAGTCTTTATGAACCTAGAGGTGACTATCAACTTATAATTGAGTCTATGGAATTAGCGGGAGATGGCGCTTTACAACGCGCCTTTGACAGTTTAAAACTCAAACTTGCGCAAGAAGGCTTGTTTGATGCCATTCATAAAAAACCAATACCCAAGTTACCTGATTGCATAGCGGTGATTACCTCGCCTACCGGCGCGGCAATCCACGACATACTGACCGTTTTAAAAAGACGTTTTGCGGCAATACCTATTATTATTTATCCAGTTGCCGTTCAAGGAACCAATGCCAGCTTTGAAATTGCAGCGGCTATAGAGCGTGCTAATGTCTTAAAGCACTGCGAGGTGATTATTTTAGGACGGGGGGGAGGTTCTTTAGAAGATCTTTGGGCGTTTAACGAAGAAAGAGTGGCGCGAGCCATGTTTAATAGTGAGATTCCGATCATATCAGCAGTCGGGCATGAAACCGATGTCACAATTGCTGATTTTGTAGCAGATTATCGTGCACCTACGCCATCAGCAGCCGCAGAACATGCCAGCCCAGACCAACAAGAATGGTTAGCTCGTTACCAGCACTTAGAGGCGAGACTACAACAACAATGGCAAAGACATATAAAACATAAACAACAAGCTTTGCAGTGGTTGACTCAGCGTTTACAACAACAACACCCTGGACAAAAATTAGCGAGGAATGCACAGCGAGTTGATGAACTTGAAGCTAGACTTAATTTAGCAATGCAAACACGGCTAAGCAGTCACCATAAGCATATTAAAGTTACACTGACTCAGTTATGGCTATACAATCCGGCGCTGACCATTAGTAACTATCAGCAGAAACAACAATATTTAAGTACCCGTTTAGCTACCGCTATCACCCATAAATTAGGACGCTTGCAAGATCGTTTATTAAACAACAGCCAAACCTTAAATGCGGTCAGTCCCTTAGCGACATTGAGCCGAGGCTATGGCTTATCTATACACGCGCAATCCAAAAGCATCATTCGCTCAACAGAACAACTAGGGCTAGGTGACTTAGTAGAAACACATTTGGCATCAGGCTGCTTTACTAGCAAAGTGACTAAACTAGATGAAGCGACTTTACTTTCTCCAGAACTCAGGAACAAATAAAATCACAATAGAAAATATTTGTACACGACCTAACAACATTGCAAAAATACAGACTGCTTTTTGAAAGTCGCTTAAATTAACATAATTTCCAGCGGGCCCTACCTCATTTAAACCAGGACCGGCATTATTAATACAGGTAATGGTCGCAGACAGTGCCGTCATAAAATCCAAGCCACTCAGTAATAAGCTAAAAGTTAGAATGACGATACTGACAAAGTATAAGAAAATAAAACCAGTGACTGAGTTAACAATATTATTGCTAATAACCGTATCACCTATTTTCATCGGTCTAATCGCATAGGGATGAATAAACTTAAACATTTCTAAGCGCGCTTGCTTCATCAAAATAATAGTTCTTATCATTCGAATACCGCCACCGGTGGAACCAGATGAAGCAGAAAGACAACTGAGCAATAACATCCACATAGGCACAAATATCGGCCATTGATTAAAGTCTTGGGTACTAAAACCAGAGTCTGTTGCCACACTCACTACATTAAAACTAGCGTAGCGCAAGGCCGTCATAAAATCGGGATAGGTGCCTGCCTGGAACAAAACGCATGTTGCTATCAAAACACTAGCCAACACTAAAATTAGAAAAGTAGTAGCTTCACGGTCATTTATATAGGGCTTAAGGGATTGCTTACGCAGTGCGATGAAATGTGTGGCAAAATTAATAGCTGCCAACAACTGAAAAACAATCAACACCCTTTCTATAGAAATACTATCAAAAAAACCGATGCTTGTATCATGGGTTGAAAAACCACCTAAACTCATGGTTGAAAAGGCATGACAAATCGAGTCAAACCAACTCATACCCGCTATGTGTAGCGCGAACATGCAAACAACAGTAATGCCCGCATAAACCATCCACAACGCTTTGGCTGTCTGAGCAATACGTGGCGGTAAATCTGAGGCTTTAACGGAACCCGGGGTTTCAGCTTTATACAACTGCATTCCGCCAATACCTAATATAGGTAAAACAGCCACAGCAAAAATAATAATGCCCATCCCAGCTATCCAATTCAATTCATGCCGCCATAAATTAATCGACATCGGTAAATTATCAATACCACTGAGTATCGTTGCACCTGTTGTAGTAAGACCTGAAACGGTTTCAAAATATGCATCAATAAAGCTGAGATTAGGCATGTAAATCATCAACGGTATCGTACAGAGTACGGGAGTTAATGACCAAGTAATCGTCACTAATAAAAAACCCGTTTGTCGAGAGACTTTTTTAGTCACCTTAAACGTAGTTAAAAACATAAACGCACCCAACAACAAGGTTATCCAAGTGCCTTCAAAAAACGCATGCCTTGCACCATCTTCTGCGAGTGTTGAAGTTATAAGGCAGGTGCTCATCAAAGCACTAGCACCCATAGTGACTAAACCAAAGATATGAATAATGGTAAATATGACATTCATCGTTGATTATTAACTTTAGTTATTGAAGTGTTTTCATAAAAGCAGAATAGATTAAACTGCATCTTTAAGCGATACGCTGGAAAGATTGCTCGATATTACTAACCAATTTCTTATCCATTGCAAACATGACCACATGATCACCGTCTTTAAAGACCGTATCATGATGAATAGAAATAACTTCATTATTCCTAATCAAGGCCCCTATAACTATGCCTGCAGGAAAATTAATTGCATCTACTCGGCAACCCACCACAGAATTTTCATCATTATTTTCATGGGCAATTGCTTCTATGGCCTCAGAAGTTCCCCCGCAAAGTGACGTTACCTGCGCGACATCTCCACGACGAACATGCTTTAAAATACTACCTAAGGTTTCTTGATTGGGTAGAACCGTGACATCGATACCTGTACCCGGAACCAGCTTAGTATATGAATTATGATTTAACAAACAGATAGTTTTACGTGCGCCCAAACTCTTAGCCAAAGAAGCAGAGATAATATTGACGCCATCATTGTTGGTAATTGCACAGAATAAATCCGTACTTTCTATAGACTCGTCTAACAATAAGGCTTCATCAGTACAATCGCCTAATAAAACAATCGATTTACTAAAAACATTGGCGATAGCATGAGCGCGTTTAGGATCTTTTTCAATAATCTTGACATGATGATCATGCTCCAAAGCCAGCGCTAAGCGCTTACCGACATGGCCACCACCTGCAATAATAATACGTTTGAAAGGCGCTTCTAATTTGTTTAGCTCTGCTAAAACCTTACGAACTTCATCGCGGGGTGCCACAAAAAAGACTTCATCACCTGTTTCAATGGCTACCTCTCCTGTAACACACAAATGTGTTCCATTCCTAAAAATTGCCACGACGCGCGTCTTGCCATCAGCCAAACGTTCTTTCAATGATTTAATTTTTTTACCTGTTAAAAAACCATCGGCAACCACCAACACTGAAAATAATCGCACTAATCCACCGGCAAAATCAGATACATGCAAAGCACCAGGAAATTCAATTAAATTTCGAATAGATTCCATAACAATCTGTTCTGGGCTAATCACGATATCAATAGGAATGCCGTCAACTCCAAATAATTTAGGATTCTTTAGATAATCGATGGCACGAACGCGTGCAATGGTTTTAGGTCGGGAATAGAGTGCTTTAATAATTAAGCAAGCCAACATATTGGTCTCATCACTATCTGCGACAGCTATGACTATATCTGTATTTTTGACATCGGCCTGCTCTAAGACCGTTGGATGTGCGGCATTACCAGTAACGGTAGCTATATCAATACGCTCTTTTAAAGCATCAAGGAGCTCTTGTCTAAAATCAATAACAACAATATCATTTTCTTCACTGGCTAACGCTTGAGCAACCGAGGAACCAGTGACACCCGCACCTAGTATAAGTATTTTCATAATAATTATAATTATAGTTATAAATTATTTAACTGATGTTAAGCAGCCCACCGTTAAACTTTATTGCAGGTCGGGTTAGCGATAGCGTAACCCGACCTACATGCTAATGTTCTTTTATTGTTGATCTATAATATCAAAGCGTTTTTCAATAATTGACTGACCTTTTTCATCAACAACTTTTACAGTCCAATCATTCTTAGCAGCATAAGCTACTAATTGATGGCTGACGGTTCTCCATTTATCATTATTTGAAATGCTTATTTTCTTTCTGTTAATTAATTTATTACCTAACCACCATTCATGAAAAATAATGCGATCTTTCATGTCGGTAACTTCAAGAAAATAATAAACGGAAACAGTTTTATGAGCAGGCAATATTAAAGGCGGGGTTAACTCAGCAGCAGGTTCGTTATTTTTAAGGCCTAGCGTTAATAGTGCTCTAGTTATGTTAATTTTAGATCCCGGTTTCGATTTGACTAAAGCGGTGTCTTTGGCTGTGGTTTTAACTGTATCTGTTACAGGATTGGAGTCTTTTGTATTTGATACTTCACTTGAAGAACTTAGCAACAAATAAAGTATTACGAACAACAAAAGGGCAATGATAGTAAACGCCATCAATAGGCGCTTTATATTCCATACAGTTGTTTTTTGTGAATTTTTAGCGGGTTTTGCAGATTTGCTCTCTGAACTTGGGTATTTAACTTTTATTACCAAATTTTTTAAGTCTTCCATTAAATCATCCTAGTAAATAATTATTAACTGTATTCATCTTAAACATTATGGCTATCAACTTAACACAGCAAAAACAGTTAAGTAGGTCGGGTTAGCCAAAGCGTAACCCGACCTACAAAAAACTGGGCGAATGACTTCGCCCCTACATTTTTTCTAATCCTTAACTTTTTAACAGTGACACGATGCGTTTAAACCAAAACTACATCAGAGTGCTCCAACCTTAAGCTGGCAAGCTATTTTTTAATGTACAAATCGGTAATCGTACCTGTAATCATTTCGGCTGCAAAACCAAAGGTTTCTGCAAGTGTTGGATGTGGATGTATAGTAAGACTGATATCTTCTGCATCAGCACCCATTTCTAAAGCCAAAACAGCCTCTGAGATTAACTCACCCGCATTAGGACCCACCATGCCAGCCCCAAGCAATCTACCCGTTTCTTTTTCACAGATTATTTTAGTAAGACCTTCTTTACGCCCCAAACAGAGTGAACGACCACTAGCAGCCCAAGGGAAAACTCCTTTGTCATATTCAATGCCTTGCTGCTTCGCCTGATTCTCGGTCAAGCCCATCCAGGTAACTTCAGGATCGGTATAAGCAACAGAAGGAATCGTTAAGGCGTCAAACTCTGATTTCAATCCTGAAATGACTTCAGCAGCCACTTTACCTTCATGCACCGCTTTATGTGCGAGCATTGGATTTCCGACTATATCGCCAATTGCAAATATATGAGGAACATTCGTGCGTTGCTGTTTATCTACGGCAATAAAACCTTGTTCATCAACATTAATACCGGCTAATTCTGCTGAAATTAACTTGCCATTAGGTCTTCTACCAACCGCAACTAAAACAGCATCAAACATTTCAGATTCAGGCGCTCCTTTGCCCTCAAAGAATACTTTTAAACCTTCTTCATGGGACTCAATTGACTTAACTCGAGTATCTAACCAGATATTGTTATATTGTTTTTTAATACGTCTAAATAGAGGCGTCACTAAGTCTTTATCACAACCCGGTATAATTTGATCCATCAGCTCAACAACACTGATTTCTGAACCTAAAGCATGATAAGCAGTCGCCATTTCTAGGCCGATAATACCGCCACCCACGATCAATAATTTTTTTGGAACTTCTTTTAATTCCAAAGCATCGGTAGAGTCCCATAAACGTGGGTCATCATGTGGAAAGATGGGGATTTTAGTTGGATGTGATCCTGCAGCAATAATGGCTTGATCGAAGCGTATAGTCTTTACACCCTCTTCAGTGTTTACCGCTAAAGTATCAGGTGAAGTAAATTGACCCGTTCCGTGTATCAAAGTTACTTTGCGCTGTTTAACCAGACCTGCTAAACCTTCATTTAAAGTTTTAGTGATGCTTTCTTTCCATGCTTTAATTTTAGGCAAATCTAAGCTAGGTTTGCCATAACTAATACCGTGTGACTCAAATTCATCAACTTCATGAATGATTTGCGCGGCATGTAGTAATGCTTTTGAAGGGATACAACCCACATTAAGACAAACTCCACCCAAGACTGGGTAGCGTTCAATTAAAACCACCTGCTTACCTAAGTCAGCGGCACGAAATGCTGCGCTATAACCACCAGGACCACCACCTAATACCAATACTTCCGCGTGTAAAACTTCTTCATTCATAGTAATCGTTCCAATTAAAGTAACAAACGGCGAATATCACTTAAATTTTGTTTGATAAGAGCCATAAATTTTGCGCCTTCAGCACCGTCAATAACCCGATGATCATACGTTAAATCTAATGGCAACATTAAGCGTGGCACAAATTCCTTGCCATTCCAAACCGGTTGCATTTTGGCCCTAGTTACACCCAATATGGCAACTTCAGGTGCATTAACAATAGGTGTAAAAGCCATACCACCGATACCGCCCAAGCTAGAAATGGTTAAACAACCACCTTGCATATCAGCAGGCATTAATTTACCTAGACGTGCTTTCTCGCTTTTTTCATTCAACTCTAAGGCTAACTCGTTAATACTCTTAGTGTTGGCATTGCGTAAGACAGGCACAACTAAACCATTTGGGGTATCTACAGCGATACCAATGTTAAAATATTTCTTTAAAATTAAGCTTTCACCATCGGCAGACAAAGAGGCATTAAAATTTGGAAACTGTTGCATGGCAGCCACCAAGGCTTTAATGATAAACATCAAGCCAGTGATTTTGACTTCGCCTTTAACTTTTTCAGCATTAAGGCTATTACGGAAAGCTTCTAAATCAGTAATATCGGCTTCATCATGGTAAGTCACCATGGGTAAGTTTAACCAAACTCTACTCAAGTTTTGTCCAGTTAAACGTTTAATTTTACTAAGCTTAAGTATTTCTGTTTCACCATAAGGCGTGAAGTCAACAGCAGGTATACTCGGTATTCCGGCGCCTGTTGCAGCTACGCCTTCAGCCATTACTTTTTTGACGTATTTTTT
Organism: uncultured Methylococcaceae bacterium; assembly: GCA_903934035.1. GTDB lineage: Bacteria > Pseudomonadota > Gammaproteobacteria > Methylococcales > Methylomonadaceae > Methylobacter_C. The sequence goes on along the minus strand of CAIZMK010000098.1, from coordinate 13,287 downwards.
GACGTCGTCTTTTAAGATTCGAGATTTACGGCCACTGCCTGTTTTGATTTTAGCGACATCAACGCCCAATTCACGAGCAAACAAGCGTACCGAAGGTGAGGCATGTGCTTTTCTTTGAGTTGGATCTGATTCAAGAACAGCAACTTCAACTTGTGTTTTAACGGGTTGCTTGATTGGCTCTACTTCTTTAACGACAACTGGCGCCTCAACCTGAACAACAGGCTCAGGTATCGAAGCTTCTGGAACAGGAGCAGCAATGGCTTGATCATTATTAGCCAGTACCGTTGCAATTAAAGAACCTTCAGATACTTTATCACCGGGTTTGATATAGACCTGCTGAATAGTGCCAGAAACACTAGAGGGCAAATCCATACTCGCTTTATCAGTTTCTAGGGTAGCTACTGTTTGTTCCAGTGCCACCACATCACCGGCTTGGATTAATACTTCTACAACATCAATTTCAGCGACATTTCCAACGTCAGGAACTTTTATTTCTATTAAAACAGTCATGATTGTTCCTTATCGTTAAATGAGCCAAGGAGCTTTAGCATCGGGATCTATGCCATATTTGGCAATAGCAACCTCTACTTTAGCCTGATCAAATTGACCTAAATCAGCTAGACTTTTGAGTGCAGCAATAGTGACGTGATAACGATTTACTTCAAAAAAGCGTCTTAAGTTTTCACGAGTATCTGATCGTCCAAAACCATCGGTACCTAATACAGTATAAGGTGCGCTGATCAAGCTACGAATTTGCTCAGCAAATGCACGCGTATAATCAGTAGCTGCAATAACGGGTCCAACTGCTTTAGCTAAGCAACTAGCGACATGAGATTGTTTTGCCGGTTCGGTTGGATGTAGACGATTCCAGCGCTCACAACTTTGACCATCACGCGCCAACTCAGTAAAGCTAGGACAACTCCATAAATCAGCCTCAATACCCCAATCATTTTTAAGCAATTCAGCGGCAGCTTCAACTTCACGAAAGATAGTGCCAGAACCTAATAATTGCACTCTAGGTGCTTTACTAGTCTCACCATCACTAAACTTATACATACCTTTAAGTATATCGAGCTCAATGCCTTTGGGCATAGCTGGATGGCTGTAATTCTCATTCATTACTGTTATGTAATAGAAAATATCTTCTTGCTCTACATACATTCGTCTTAACCCGTCTTGAATAATAACGGCTAACTCATAAGAATAAGTAGGATCATAAGAAACGCAATTAGGAACAGTCGCAGACATCAAATGACTATGACCATCTTCATGTTGCAGACCTTCACCGTTTAAAGTGGTTCTGCCTGCTGTACCACCCATTAAGAAACCACGAGTACGTTGATCAGCTGCAGCCCAAATTAAATCGCCAACGCGTTGAAAGCCGAACATGGAATAATAAATAAAGAACGGAATCATTGGGACATTATGCGTCGAATAAGCCGTACCCGCTGCTATCCAATCACACAAACCACCGGCTTCATTGATACCTTCTTGTAAGACTTGACCATGCTTGTCTTCTTTATAAAACATCAGTTGATCAGCATCTTGCGGCGTATACAGTTGTCCAACTTGTGACCAGATACCCAACTGTCTAAACATACCTTCCATACCGAAAGTTCTTGATTCGTCAGGAACTATCGGCACAATGCGTTTACCAATATTTTTATCTTTAACTAATATATTGAGCAGATTAACAAAAGCCATCGTAGTAGAAATTTCACGTCCTTCACGAGTAGCTTCTAGCAATGATTTAAAATCACTGAGTACAGGCACATCCAAGGCATAGGACTTAGCTCTTCTGGAAGGTAAATGCCCTCCCAATTCAGCACGGCGTTGCTGCATGTAAACCAACTCTTTTGAACCTTCAGCAAAAGTCAAATAAGGCAGTTTGTGCATTTCCTCGTCGCTAACTGGCAGATCATAACGATCTCTAAAATGCGTTAATGAGATTTCGCTCATTTTTTTCTGCTGGTGAGAAATATTCTGTGCTTCGCCAGATGCCCCCATGCCGTAACCTTTAATGGTTTTAGCCAAAATAACCGTAGGTTGACCCTTATGATTAACGGCAGCATGAAATGCAGCGTAAGTTTTGGCGGGATCATGTCCGCCACGATTTAATTCCCAGATATCGCGATCAGACCAATCAGCGACCATGGCTTTTAACTCAGGTGAATTAAAGAAATATTCACGGACATAAGCACCGTCTTTGGCTTTAAAGGTTTGGAAGTCGCCATCGACACAAGCCATCATCCGTGCAGCTAAAACGCCATTGGTATCACGAGCAAATAAAGCATCCCAACGTTGACCCCAAACTAACTTGATCACGTTCCAACCCGCACCACGGAACTCACTTTCTAATTCTTGGATGATTTTGCCATTTCCACGCACAGGTCCATCTAAGCGTTGCAAATTACAATTAATGACAAAAATAAGATTATCTAATTTTTCACGGCCAGCCATACCAATGGCACCTAAAGATTCTGGCTCATCGGTTTCACCATCACCCAAGAAACTCCAAACCTTACGATTTGAAGTATCTGCGAAGCCGCGATCTTCCAGATAGCGCATGAAACGAGCTTGATAAATAGCCATAATGGGGCCTAAGCCCATAGAAACTGTTGGGAACTGCCAGAAATCAGACATTAACCAAGGATGTGGATAAGAAGGCAGACCATTACCGTCTACTTCCTGACGGAAATTATCCATTTGCTCTTGCGATAAGCGACCCAGTAGAAAAGCACGAGCATAATCACCCGGAGTTAAATGACCTTGAGTGAAAATCAAATCGCCTGCATGTTGTTCGGAAGCAGCATGCCAGAAGTGGTTGTAACCTACATCGTAAAGTGTTGCTGCGGAAGCAAAACTAGCAATATGACCACCGACATTAGTATGTTTATTGGCTCTTAATACCATCATCATGGCATTCCAGCGTACATAAGAACGAATTTTTTGTTCTATGGTAGCATCACCCGGAAATTGCGCCTGTCGAGAAACAGGAATGGTATTAAGGTAAGCGGTATTCGCGCTGAATGGGATATCAAATCCTGAATGTCTTGTTGCTGCAACGAGCTGTTCAATCAGAAAGTGTGCTCGTTCACTGCCGTCTTGCTCCAGAACCGATTGCAGTGCTTCTATCCACTCTTTAGTTTCTGCCGGATCTATATCGTGTTGTCCGGTAATTTCTGATATTAAGCTGTTATTCATGAGTAATCCTGTTGGGACGGGTTGTGCATGGCTTAAAAAGGAGGCATGAAATTAGCAGGGTCATATGGCCTCGTAAAATCTCTCTTTATTAAGCATTTCTGGCAACTTGTGCACAGAGTCATCTAGCTAAAGGTCAATAGTATATACAAATGATGCAAGTCAATACACCCGTTTTAGTAAATGTCAGCTTAACTACCGCTAATAAAACGATTTTTTGTCACGTACCTTAGCGCTGTTTTAATGTCAGAGACACTTAGCTCAGCATTAATCAGTAAATAATTACATTCTGATTAGAAGCGATAATTCTTGCTAAGCTACTTAATTATCGAGCAATTTAATATTGACTCGTTAATCTAACCAAAAAGCAAGCAGCTCATAAGAAAACAATGTAGCTGATAAACTAGCGCAATCATGCAGAAACAAGTAATTTCCAACTAGACAATAATCTTATTAATTAACGGCTGTTTTATAGCCCATAATTAATAAATTTGTAGGACGGGTTAGCCATAGAGACTGTGTAAGTATTATGATTTTAGCCTCTCCCTTTGTAAACAGAGGTATCTACACAAGTTTCTTATCGGCGTGGAAACGATAAAAATCACCGTAGGGGCGTATGCAATACGCCCAACATTGAAAGTCTATATGTTAAGGGCTTATTTTATAAGGGCGTATGCAATACGCCCCTACGATCTTCACCACAATGTTATCGTTCTTGCGTGGGAATGCTAACAATTATTTGTGTAGATACCTATGCTTTGTAAAAGGGGGAGAGCAAAGCGAGGGGGCAGAGGGGGATTTTTGTGTTATAAATTATCGATATTAAATGATTATTTTTACAGAACCAATCTCCCCTAACCCCTCTTTGCTAAAGAAGGGAAATAAAAAGAATACTTTCACAGTCTCTATAGCGTAACCCGACCTACAATCTACTGTTTTTTAGTTACTGCGTAACGTCAGTTATTAATACTATCTTTGCCTATTGTTGAAATTGCCTCTTGCACCGTCGTCATAAATTGCGCAGGGAAAATGATCGTGGAGTTTTTTTCTGTAGCTATTTCAGCCATGGTCTGCAGGGTTCGAAGCTGGAGCGCGACCGGATGCAATGCAATAATATCAGCGGCTTCACCCAATTTTACCGCTGCTTGGAATTCACCTTCCGCCGCTACAATCTTAGCGCGACGTTCACGTTCAGCTTCGGCTTCTTTAGCCATTGCACGCTGCATATTATCGGGCAAGGTAATATCTTTAATTTCGACGGCTGTTACCTCAGCACCCCAAGGTTCAGTATGACCATCGATAACATTTTTGATTTGCAGATTAATGTCACCGGTCTGCGACAACAATTGATCTAAAGAAAACTGACCGACCACATTACGCACCGTAGTTTGGCTGATTTGATTGACGGCACTAGTAATATCTTCAATGGCAACGACTGACTTTTGCGGATCAATAATTTTATAATAAGCGACTGCAGCTATATCAATAGAGACATTATCTTTGGTGATAATTTTCTGTGAAGGAATATTCATGGTGATGGTACGTAAAGTCACCGAGGTCATTTGCTCAAAAAATGGGATAAGGATAATTAGCCCTGGACCTCGGACCCCCGTTAATTTACCCAAAAAGAAAATAACGCCACGATCATATTCTTTGACGATCCTCAAAGACATAAAGACTAATAAAATTAAAACGAAACTTACAATACCCAAAACATTATCTAAAAACATACACTATCCCCATGCTTACTCTAAATGAAACAAAACGGAACCCATTGAGCTACGGACTATAGTAGTTAATAGCGCCTTAGTCAAGACACCAGTTTAGACAAAACAAGAGCTCTGCCTTTGCTCTTAACCACAAAGTGTGTCAATATTATTCATGTTTAGATTGTTTAATAGCTTGAAACCAGCCCAAACGGAACTCAACTAACAAGAGACTATTATTAGTAATGACGCCCTGCCCTCCTAAAACATCCTGTTTAACCTGCCGTTTAGCTGACTTATGCTTACCGTTTGGTTTGCAAATAGATGAAATAGAAACCTTAGAAATCATCATTAAAAACAAACGCCCTTTACACTTGGGTGATATTTTATTTAACAAAAACGAGCAGTGCCTTGGTTTATTTGCTGTAAAATCAGGTTCTTTTAGACGTTTTGTGATTAATGCTGAAGGTGTAGAACAGACGCTAGGCTTTTATCTACCCGGTGAATTAATAGGCTTGGATGCTTTATTTGATGAACGCTTTAATTGCTCGGTAGACGCACTTGAAACCAGCTCAGTCTGTGAACTACCACTCATCCGACTCAATGAACTTTGTGCAAAAATCCCAAACTTGCAATATCAATTAACACGGATATTAAGCAAAGAAATCAGCACTAATCATGATCAAATGTTTCTGCTCAGTAATAACTCAGCAAAAATAAAAGTAGCGACTTTTTTATTGATGCTTTCGAAACGTTACGGTTTATTGGGTTATTCGCATACCCACTTTAACTTAAGTATGCCAAGACAGACGATTGCCAGTTTTTTGGGACTGAGCAATGAAACAATTAGTCGCCAATTTACCGCACTGAGTAAAGAAAATATCATTTCAGTTAATCAGCGAGACATCCAAATTAATGACTTAAATTTATTACAAGCCATAATAGAGCCCTGCCACAATCATTGAGAATTTATAAATGTTAATGGAAGAGTAAACCAATAAGATGGTATTCAAAGATCTAGCAGAGTAGCGTTTGATAGCAAACAGATGTAAACCCAACACTACATTGCAAATAATATCGATTATAAATTTAAATTAATATTATTAGGTGTAGGTCGGGTTAGCAATAGCGTAACCCGACTCAATTGCGGTGTGTTGGGTTACGGCTAGCGCATAACCCGAACTACACAAGTGTTTTGTCCCTTGTTAAGCTGATACGATTCAACGCTATTAAATAGACTTAATTAACACTTGTTTTAGCTTGAGTAGAAGCTGGTTTACTAGGACCTTTACCTGAATCACAGGCAGTAAGAGTGACAAGAGCGATAACTAACAATAATAAATGGCTAACTGTTTTCATAATACTTTCCTCTTTATAATTATAAAAAAAATCGATAAGTAACAATCGATTTAAACCACCCTTTTTGGGTGGGGCTATTCTTGCATTATTAATAAAACTTGGACTTGATCTAAATCAAGCAGCAAGCATAAAATTGAAACCTATCTCTATATTTCTATTGCAACCTTGCTATTCCCCAAAGAAAGCCCAATCAGCACCGTTCAGATGACTATCAATCCAAGCCCCTCCATAATCGTAGCTTGTAATATCTTTACGGACTTGATTACCAACACCCACAAAATGATTGACTGAATTTATTAAAGCAATACCAGCTGTTGAAATAATGCCTAGCTCATATCCCATGGCTTCAGTGTACTGATCACTCGCTTTAATACGCACAATTTGGTCAAGTAAACGATTTTTTATGCCAGGTGCTGGTACAGGAGGCATATTCGGAAATTCTGGAGACGAGGGATGAACCACCTTACCTTTAGAATAGCCTACGATCATTAGCTGCTTATAAGCGTTATTTAGATGCAACTCTTTCAACAAAAAAATATAGTAATCAATATCCGCTAATGTGGCGTTAATTTCTGCTACACCGAGACTACATAGCGGACCTTGTTCAACGATCTTTTCTTGATAATTAAGTAACCAATCAGATAATGCTAGCTCTGAGTTAGATGAAATAGAAGATGTAATCATTATAAACAGATAGATTTTGAAGATGGTTGTATTGAATCAGAAAACTTAGACTATAAGTTATGGATTAAGACAACTAATAATCGTTGCCTTTATAAAAGCCCCACCCAACCTTCACGGCTGACAGTTAAGCTTTTATGTAGATTGGGTTAGCGATAGAGACTGTGAAAGTATTCTTTTTATTTCCCCTCTTTAGCAAAGAGGGGTTAGGTGAGATTTGATCTATTAAAAATAATAATAAAATATCAGTAGTCTATGATTTTAAAAATCCCCCTCGATCCCCCTTTTACAAAGGGGGAAGCCAAAAATAAAAATACTTTCACAGCCTCTTTAGCCTATGCCGGAAACGCTTTTCCTCGCTTACGCTCGAAAAGTCTTATTCCGGCCTACAAATGCTTAACTCTGGTCAGTGACGTGGAGAATTGGAACGATGAAGTGACGCACAGCATTCGAATGAATTTAAATTTAGACCATATTGCTTTGCCCTGTTGTTAAGCAATCACTGCACCAAAGCAGGGCATGAACAATTTAATTAAACCAATAAAGTATTTAGTAAAAAAAGATGATAGTGCTTTAATTGAACAAACAAGCTTAACTTAGCGTTTTAATATCCATAGATATAAACTTAAGAGTAGTGATTTACTATGGCACTTTAATTGCAAGTTGATTGTAATTTACATTACTTATTTATAATCTAACCCACACTACCTAATGACAAAATTAAGCGACTATTTTGATTATAAAATTGATTCAGACAATAATCGTTATATGGAAGTATCCATTAACGGTGTGTTATTACTTAGATTACCTGCGGCGAACAAAGGAACGGCTTTTACATTACAAGAGCGTATAGATCTTGGGTTAGAGGGTCTGTTGCCGCCTTTTGTTGCTACTATAGAAGAGCAAGTTGAACGACTTTATTTTAGTTATGAAAAGTTGCCTGATGATATATCGAAATACCAGTTTTTAAGAGCTATTCAAGAACGATCTATCGTACTTTTTTTTGCATTATTAGAGCGTCATTTAGAAGAAATGGTGCCGATTGTTTATACACCAACCATTGGTCTCGCTGTTCAGCAGTTTAGTGCCTTGTATAGAACTGCTCACGGCATCACTTTATCTGCTCAAAATATCGATCGTGCCCAAACGATTATGCAACATTACCCCCTTAATGATGTTCGTATGATAGTCGTTACCGATGCCTCTGCCATTTTAGGTATTGGCGATCAAGGTATGGGAGGGCTTTCAATTTGCATAGGAAAGCTTGCTCTCTATACGGTGGGTGGTGGTTTATGTCCATTTCAAAGTTTGCCTATTAATCTTGATGTAGGGACTAATCGAGAAAAATTACTTAACGACCCACATTACTTAGGTATCAGGCACAAGCGATTAGAAAGCGAGGAATATTTTCAGCTAGTCGATAAATTTGTATACGCGGTTAAAGCAACTTGGCCAAAAGCTATTATTCAATGGGAAGATTTTACCAAAGATGTTGCATTTGACGTTTTAGCCCGTTACAGAGATGTGGTTCCTTGTTTTAATGATGACATTCAAGGTACAGGTGCTATGGCACTTGCTGGTTTATTGGCAGCTTGTCATAAAAAAGCTGAACGCTTAATCGATCAAATCGTGATTGTGGTTGGAGCAGGAGCTGGCGGAATTGGTGTCGCAAGTGCAATAAGAACAGGCATGTTGAATGCTGGTCTCAGTGAGCAAGAGGCTAGTCGCCAAGTTTTTGTAGTCGATGTTAATGGTTTAATTATTGAAGATGATAATATTGAAGACTATAAATTAGCTTTTGCACAAGCTAAAAATATTTATCAATCATGGGTAATGCAAGGTGAAACACCGACCTTATTAGAAGTGGTTCAGCACTTAAAGCCCCATGCTTTATTAGGTTTGTCGGGTGCGCTGGGTATATTTAATGAATCTGTCGTTAAGGCGATGGCAGAATATAATGAGACTCCGATTATATTTCCTCTTTCTAATCCAAATTCAAATTGTGAAGCAGCACCCGAAGACATCATTAAATGGTCAGATGGTCGCGCAATTGTTGCAACAGGTAGCCCTTTTCCAGATGTTATTTATCAAAACAAACGTCATGAAATTAGGCAAGGAAATAACGCTTTTATATTTCCTGGTGTCGGTTTGGCTGCTGTATTGGGTGAATGTAGGCAAATTAGCGATGGGATGATCTTAGAATCGGCTTACGCTTTAGCTGATTATATTAAAGATCATTGTAGTGATGATTATATCTATCCGCCCATTAAAGATTTGAGAAAAATTAGTGTTTATGTGGCAACGCGTGTTTTGTCTAAAGCCCTGGAAGATGGCTCTACCACAGTTAATGACTTAAAAAACATTGATATCCAAAGCTATGTAGAAGAAAATTTGTGGCGAGCAGAGTATATACCTTATAAGTATGCTGGTTGATTTGGGTAAGTGTTGATCTTTTCACTAAATAATCGACCATAATATTCAATATCAGGCTGATATTGCACTTCGACAAAGATCAGTGGCTGTTCTGGGTCGCTAGTGATTGGTGTAAATTAGCCGTCGACTCGAAAGGCGGTTTGTTTGATGTCTTCTGAGCTAAAGCGATAACTGTCATTTACATAGCCTAAGCCTAATAATTCTAAGGCTAACTTTGGCTGTCGCTTAAATAAACGGTAAAACTGAGGTCGTAGTCTTTAGAGGCTGTGAAAGTATTCTTTTTATTCCCCTCTTTAGCAAAGAGGGGGCAGGGGAGATTTGATCTATTAAAAAATTATTTTTAAATATCAATAACCTATGGCTTAATAAAATCCCCCTCGATCCCCCTTTTACAAAGGGGGAAGCTAAAGTCATAATACTTTCACAGTCTCTTTAGCGACTGTACTTAGGGTTGATTGTTGTAAGTAATGTGGAGCCTTGCATCACTTTTAAAGGCCGCAGCGACTATGGGTTCAAGCCTGACTTCCTGCGGACATACTAGTCGTGTATTGCATATGACCTTATAAAATAAGTTGTAGGCCGGAATATGGCTTTGCGAGCGTAAGCGAAAAGCGTTTGCGGCATGCGTGCCGATCCTGTGCCTGAAACGCCACCCGGTGCTAAGCTCGGTCGGCTTATTTCGGTCGAAAGCTACAGTTGCTGAGTCGAAAGCCCTTCGGTTTTCCTTTACAACCTATTTACTCTACTATTTTGCTAATAGAAGTTACTCTTGAGCCACCAATGGGGGCTCAAGAGCCTCATCGGTCTTAATTATTTGATATACGGATAGGCTGCTTTTAAGGCTTGCTGGGCTACAAAGCCTGCCTGCTGGTCTCGTTAGCCCAGCAGGCAAGCTTTATAAGAAAAATACTAACTAACTGAGCCCAGATGAGGGGCAGGGGAAGCTGTTGCAGGGGCTGCAGCAGCCACTTTTGCAGGCTTGCTATGTGCATATTGTTTCGATAAATCAGCGACGGCATCTTCAAGACCGCCGGTGAGTTGGTTATGAGTCTTTATAAATTGGTAGGCTGTACGTGCTTGACTAATACTTTGACTTGCAGCGGCAAATCGAGAATCTTGAAACTTACCTGTTAAAACTACTAAGGCATATAAAATGGTGTCTAGTTTTTGCAGAGTGTCTATGTCTCTACGCATATCTTCTTTATTAAAGTTTGCAGGTAATACTTCAGGATGTTGATCAACTATTTGCTGGGTTTTTTGAATAAAACCAAGTTCTTTGTCGCTGTAATGCGGCATGCTTTTACGCTGATCGGGTGTGAGTTCTATTAACGAAGGCATACTGCTATTGAGAGTTTTTATAGTGGCAAGCGTGGTGTCAACTTCTGCTTGGGTGATGGACATGGCTAGATGATAGTCGTTCATGTGTTGCTCTCTATTTAATAAGTGAGTGCTTAGCCTATAGACATTAGTTTTGTATAGCTATTCGTAATAATACTTATGATATTGATTTGCAAGCTTGGATTTTATTAGTTTTTCCAGTTATTGGGTACTGCAAGGTGTGAGTCAATAGCCGTATTACACCGCAAAAACACCGTAGGGGCGTATTACATACGCCCAACATTGAAAGTCTATATGTTATAGAGCTTATTTTATAAGGGCGTATGCAATACGCCCCTACGATCTTCACCACAATGTTATCGTTCTTGCGTGGGAATGCTAACAATTGTTTGTTGCCCTACGGGTAAAGTCGGAAGCTGCAGAGATGTAGGGTGTGAGCGCAGCTTATTACACCAAGTGAAAATTACCAAGCGTTCGGTGTAATACGCTACGCTATTTCATACTAAGCGATGTATTACAATAAATGAATCATAAAAAGGTTGTTATTTAGATTAAATCGTATACATTTGGTATTTAAAAATAAAGCTCAATTTAAATTCTAATTATGAGATTATCTGATTTTGAAAGAAATACTATCAAAAACTTAGCTAAACAATTTTATGGTCAGCAAGCTAAGGTTATTTTATTTGGATCAAGAGTTGATGATGCTAAAAAAGGCGGAGATATAGATGTGTTTATTGAAACGCCTTTAGAATCAAGTATTAAAGATAAATTAAATTTTTTAGTGCAACTAGAAAATAAAATTGGTGAACAAAAGGTTGATTTAGTTGTTAAATCAAAAAATAGTCCAGCTAAAGATATTTTTAATATCGCCAAAGCAACTGGTATAAAGCTATGATCATAAAGAAAATATTAGAATCTATCGATTTAAATTTTGCTAGGGCTGATGAGTATAGTGAACAAATATCACAGATGGATTTATCAAATGATCCATTCGCTAATATTGAGAATATTAAGACCATTGATGGCTTTATTTATAGATTTTCAAAAATACAAGACATGATGGGGGAAAAGTTATTTCCAGTATATTTGAAGGCTGTTGAAGAATATAGCCCATCAATGCCTCTGATTGATATTCTTAATAAACTTGAGAAGTTTGAAATAATGGATTCAGAAGCTGACTGGAAGTATTTTCGTAAATTAAGAAATGTCTTAACTCATGAGTATCCAGATAATGAGGATGATTTAATTCAAGGTATAAAAGAAGCTTTGCTTGTATATCCAAAAGTAAAGATGATCTATCAGAATATTAAAATATATTTGGACAAGTAATTCTAATTCTATAAGGTGCTGACTTGTCTCGTAGATCATGAGGTGCTAGACATATTGCCTTATATAAATCAAAAAAATATTCTGTGGAATACGTTGTGCTATCCACCCTATGAGTTATAAAACAGTCAAGTTGTCACTGCTTTCGGTATGCACTAAATCACCGCTACGTTGTAACACAAAATAACCGCGTTTTAAGGCTTCTCTTTTAGCTTCATCATTGATATGGAATGAGGCAATCGCACCGTATTGTTTAAAGTTTTGGTAAATAAGAAACAGCTTTTTAAAGTTCTGCATTTTACGATCTAGTTTATCTAAATCGTTTTCATGAGCTTTGTATTTGACTTCAACTATGCCAATAGCATCACCATTAGTCATAATAATGTCGTATTCTTCTTCCATTTTGCCGCGACGTTTATGGCCATTTTTTTCAATGTCATCAAAATGAATGCTGCCCAGGTGTGTATCATTAGCTAAGCTATTGAAGAAAAACTCTTCGGCTACATTGCCTAGAGACTATGAAAGTATTCTTTTTATTCCCCTCTTTAGCAAAGAGGGGTTAGGGGAGATTTGATCTATTAAAAAATTATTATTAAATATCAATAACCTATGGCTTAATAAAATCCCCCTCGATCCCCCTTTTACAAAGGGGGAAGCTAAATTCATAATACTTTCACAGCCTCCCTAGCGTATGCCCATGCGCTCTAACTTTTCGTCAGTACGTTTCATTTGTTCGTCAGTTACTTTTTGCGCAATTGCTAAATCAGCCACCAGTGCTTTTAAATCATCATCAGTCATATTCTTGTCCTCACCATCAGTGTGGATCATTCTAACATAGCAAATCATCATACATAGGCAAAATGAACGATCACACTATGGTTGTAGGCTGGGATGGAGCGTAGCTTAATCCCAGCAACAGACGCCACACAATGCTGGGATTCACGTTGTTCATCCCAGTCTACACAACTGTCCACCCTTTCGATAGTATAAGGTGGGTAGAAGCAGCGCTACCCAAACATGACTGGGTGCAAAGAAATCATTGTAACGTCCTATGATTAGAATAGAGGTCAAAAATACCTTCTATTTAGGCTATAAATTTTTAGGTCAATCGATAGAATATATAATAGGTCAAAGACCATAAGTTACGCAAAGCGTAAACAAAGTAGTAGAGTGATGTCGAAACTGTCTATGTTACAGTCCGCATCAACTTTTAGTTAGTTATATCCTGTTGGAGTAACTT
>CAIZMK010000097.1 GCA_903934035.1 uncultured Methylococcaceae bacterium | reverse complement strand
TCATTCCGGCAATTGATGCGGCATGAACCGACATAAACTGTGGAAATCATGGTGTAGGGGCGACAAATTCGCCACGTTTCAACAAACAAATGTACTGGGCAAATCTATCGCCCCTACAGATGATTTTATTTTCCTTAGCACTTAACTTAATGACAGTGAGAGTTGGGGTTGTATTCAGGACAAATAATATCGTTTTTGATGATCATGAAAAATACTTGATAGCGTAACTCGGCACAATGCGCTACGAAATATTGGGTTACGTTATCGAGACTGTGAAAGTATTCTTTTTATTTCCCCTCTTTAGCAAAGAGGGGTTAGGGGAGATTGGGTCTATTAAAAATAATCATTAAATATCAGTAGTCTATAATTTTAAAAATCCCCCTCGATCCCCCTTTTACAAAGGGGGAAGCTAAAATCATAATACTTTCACAGTCTCTATCGCTAACCCAACCTAAATTTTACTCTGCCTCCAGCACTTTCAATCACTCCCACCAACCTGAGTCTTTATACTTAATATTCTGTTATTATAGACGTTAATACGGTAGCAATTCGCTACCCTCGTGCTTATATGAGTTATCTGTGAATACTGCTGAATTTTCGTCTTTACCTTTAAAACCCGCCTTACTTGAAAACATTGAATCCTTGGGTTACACCCATTTAACACCAATACAGGCCGAAAGCTTACCTCATATACTCGAAGGTAGAGATGTCATCGCTCAAGCCAAAACCGGCAGCGGTAAAACAGCGGCTTTTGGTATTGGTCTATTATCCCGTTTAGATCTAACTAGCTTTAGAGTACAAGGACTGGTCATTTGCCCCACCCGTGAGTTAGCCGACCAAGTCTGCAAGGAAATCCGAAGATTGGCCCGCTTCACCCAGAATATTAAGGTCTTATCTTTATGTGGCGGCGTACCTTTTGGCCCACAAATTGGTTCTTTAGAACATGGCGTACATATCGTCGTTGGCACTCCTGGGCGTCTACAGGAGCATTTACGCAAACGCAGTTTACGTTTAAGTAATCTAAAAATATTGGTATTAGATGAAGCCGATCGCATGTTGGATATGGGCTTTGAAGAAGTCATCACCGATGTTATTTCCTACGCACCTACGCATCGACAAACCTTGTTATTTTCAGCGACCTATTCTGATCCTATCCGAGTAATCAGCCAGCAATTTCAATTTAAGCCAATATCCGTGAGCATCGATAGCAATCATCAAGAAGGCACTATAGAACAACACTTTTATCAAATAGAAAAAGCTCAGCGCCTGAATGCTTTAGGTTACTTGTTGTCTTATCATAGGCCAGAATCGAGCGTGGTTTTTTGTAATACTAAAAGAGAATGCCAAGACATTAAAAACGCCCTAGATAATTGCGGCTTTTCGGTTCAAGCCTTACATGGCGATTTAGAACAAAAACATCGCGATCAAGTATTGGTGCGTTTTTCAAATAAAAGTTGCTCTATTTTAGTAGCAACCGATGTAGCCGCAAGAGGGCTAGATATTAAAGAACTACAAGCCGTCATCAATTATGATTTACCTTGGGATCCGGAGATATATGTTCATCGCATAGGTCGCACAGGTCGGGCAGGCAAAAAAGGCTTAGCACTTAGCTTATGTACCGAAGCCGAATTAAATCGAGTTACTGCGATTGAAGACTATCAAGAAACTAAAGTGCAGTGGGATGAGGTAGCACCGTTTCAAATGAATTACCAAGCTCGTTTTGAACCACCCATGGCTACCTTATGGATTAATGGCGGCCGAAAAGATAAAGTACGTCCTGGTGATATATTAGGTGCCTTAACAGGTGAATCAGGCATATCTGGTAGTGAAGTCGGACAAATCGACATCTTTGACAACCATGCTTATGTCGCCATTAAGCAAGATAGTGCTGACAAAGCACTCGCTTGCTTAAACAAGGGCAAAATTAAAGGTCGCAACTTTATGGTACGAAAATCCCAGTGGGATTAAGCAAAATCTAATTGACAGAACTTAACAGAGGATACTATCTATGAAAAGAAATATGGGAAATACAGACCGCATCATACGCTTGGTCTTAGCAGTATTAATATTAATTTATGCCTACATCCAATCTAGTTGGTTAGCCTTGGGCTGTTCGTTGTTTACTTTTTATGAGGCAAGCGCAAGCTGGTGTGTGCTGTATCAGCTCATGGGCAAAAATACCTGCCCTTTATCTAAAAAATAATACCCCTAAAATAAAAGTGCGTCATTTTGTCGCACTTTTTAGTAGACAAGCATTATTTATTTCTATATCATGCGCTCACCGTCAGAAGAGCACTTAAGACAATAAATCTAAAGAAGCTTTTGAAGGCAATGAGGGGGAAGTGGTCGGCTAGACTGAAATAAAAACAATAATAATCGCCACAAATTGAAGCTGCATTTTCATAATGCAGTCGTCCAATATAATAATAAAAGAAAATCAGGACGAAGCCCACTCTGTGGGCTTTTTTATTGCCTAAAATTTAGTGTAAGTAACAATCCATTCATATCAATACCCCCCACGCAAAACGATAACAGAGTAATGATGATCTTAGGGGCTTATTGCATACGCCTTTTATAAAAAAGCTCTATAACATTGAAGCTTCAATGCTGGGCGTATGCAATACGCCCCTACAATGTTTTTATCATTCACAGGTCGATAGGAACCTTATCTTGACTGCCATGAAGCTCTGGCAAGCATTGCGCCCTCTAAAAAGCATATTGTTATTATTTTTGCTCTATTAACCTCTTTCCGCCTGTTGCTTTTATACAAATTAAGCTTTTTAGTTCACTAATCCCTATACCAAGCATTACAAATGGTCTGTTGCATACTTACAACTGGCTATTTATAAGCATTCACCAGTACTTTTTAAAAAAATAATTTTCTTGAAATACGAGCCTAACCAGAGGATTATTCAATCACACCTTAAATAATTACTTGGTAGCTAAATCATGAAAACACTCACCTTTCTCATCGTAACCGCTTCTTTATTTGTAATTGTTGGAGCAGCTTTACTGCAATTAATTGAAATAGTTTCAAACGCAGTTATAAAGCGAGATTATAATCACCTACCTATAGAATAACTCGCTAGATTTCTATAACACTTAAACTTATTTGCTACATATAAACAAAAGTTTTAAATAAGGTTACAATTAAAAGCCTATTTAATAGCTTAAAAAAATTTATAAATGAATCGATTTAATGTAGCTAATAACTCGCGACCAATAAATCCTTGTAATGATTTATATATTAAGTGTTTTAGCTTAACCTTAGTGGCCTTAAGCTTTATTCAAATATCCTAACTCCGTTCATGTAAAACATAGAATGGAAAGTATTGGCCATTAACCTGAGATAGTAATGCGTGAATAATCTTCTAAATAAACGCCGAGCTGGCGTGCTCCTGCACATTACATCCTTGCCAGGACCTTATAAGCAAGGTGATTTAGGTCAAGATGCGTACAATTTCATAAACTTTCTCCATGATGCTGGCGTTACAGTTTGGCAAACATTGCCTTTAGGAATGACCCATGCTGATGGCTCACCCTACCAATGCTTATCTGCTCATGCGGGCAATCCTGCTCTAATTGATATTGATAATTTAGTTAAGTTAGGTTGGTTGCAACCTTCAGATTACTGTGAATCATGCCAGGGATCTCATGCTTATAATAAATCTTGCCTGATAGAAAAAGCCTTAAAAGGCTTCACACAGATCGCCAACCCATCCGACCTTAATGACTACGCACAATTTTGCAAAGACAAAGCCTTTTGGCTAGATGATTTTGCTTTGTTTATGGCATTAAGAAATGTCTTTAATCAACAATCATGGCGCCTATGGCCAGAGCCTTTTAAAGATAGAAATGCAGCGACTCTACGCGAAGCTCGTAAGCGCTTAGCCTCAAATATTGAACAATATAAATTTGAACAATATGTTTTTTTCCGGCAATGGATGGCTTTAAAAACCTATGCCAACAAACATGATGTGCTTTTGTTTGGCGATATTCCTATTTTTGTCTCTTATGATAGTGCAGATGTTTGGGCGAATCGCAAGGTTTTCAAACTGAATAAAATAGGTGAGATGTCTGTAGTCGCTGGCGTTCCTCCTGATTATTTTTCTGAAACTGGTCAGCGCTGGGGCAATCCTCATTACGATTGGAAACATCTTTCTAAGACGGGTTTCTTGTGGTGGATTGAACGCATGCAAACTCAGTTAGAACAATTTGACATACTTCGTATCGACCATTTTCGTGGCTTAGAGGCTGCTTGGGAAATCCCTGCAGAAGAAGCGACTGCTCAAAATGGTAGCTGGGCTAAAGCACCAGGTAAAGAGTTACTCAATGCCATTAAAGCAAAACTAGGTTCTATTCCCTTGGTTGCAGAAGATCTGGGCATTATTACTGACGAAGTTGAAGCTTTAAGAGATGAGTTTAGTTTACCAGGCATGAAGATTTTACAATTTGCTTTTGGCAGTGGCTCAAACAACCCTTACCTACCCATTCATTATGAAAAAAATTGCGTAGTTTATACAGGCACTCACGACAATGACACTAGTGTAGGCTGGACACATACCATTAACGAACACGAAAGAAACCATTGCAATGAATATTTAGGCTACCCTTCTATTCCACTGCACAATGCATTGATACAAGCAGCATTAGGTTCAGTGGCTAATTTAGCGATTATTCCTATGCAAGACATCCTTGAACTGAATACCGATGCTCGCATGAACACTCCCGGCACGATAGTGAATAACTGGAAATGGCGCTTTCAATGGAATCAACTAAGTCATGAAAAAGCTACGCATTTTGCGCACCTAGTCAATCTATTTGATAGACATTAAAAAAGGCAAAAGGTGAAAGGCTCAAGGCGAATGGGATTTTCGTCTTGAGCCACTAGTATTTCGCCTTTTGCCTATTTCTTAGTTAACGGCAACAAAGGAATATTATAAGCCCCTATTATCGACTGAATCTTATCTGTTTGATTTGCAATTAACTTATCTAATTGCGCCTTTCTAGCTTTATCACCCTTACGCACACCCATTGCCATAGCGAAATCAAATCTTATAGCGGGCGTTGATTTCATAGTCATTACGTTATAACTATTTTTAGGGCTTTGTGACATAACATAAGCAGCCATAGGTCCCCATAAAATCACCATATCAATTTTTTTGGCTTTAAAATCTCTGGCCATTTCCATTGCAGTATTATTTTCGCCATCACCAGACATAGATTGATAAGGTATACCTTGATCTAGTAAACCATTTTGTTGTAACCAAGTTGTACCAGGACCACGATCAAACATCGCTATTTTTAAGGCTTCTTGTCGCTGCAAAGGCAATTGAGATAATTGCTCAGCTTCTTTAATATCGTCCCAACCTCGACCTTTAGCAATCAATAACACATAACTAGACTTATAATAAGGCTCTGTTGTTAAGGCCAAATCATAGCCTTCGGGCACTCCCATGACGATGTCACATTTAAATTGATCACTATCCACATCCCTTTCATTTACTGGAGCCGTTAAGGTATTACGAATAAAACCTATGCGCTGCGCAAACCAGGTATATTCAACTTTTTGCCCTAATTCTTTGGCAAAGAATTCAGCAATTTTATTTTCAAAGCCATCTTTATTTTTAGTTGAATACGGAGGATTTAAAGGATCAGCACAAACTTTAAAAGTATCTTCTGCATAAGTTGGAGTGAAGAAGATTGCCAAACTGAGTCCTAGCAATATTTTTTTAACGTACATATTTTTTCCTTATCAATTTAATCAAAACCGCTTTAAGCTTTGTAGGGTGGATAAACGGAGACTGTGAAAGTATTATGACTTTAGCCCCCCCCTTTGTAAAGGCATAGGTATCTACACAAGTTTCTTATCGGCTTGGCAACGATAAAAATCACCACAGGGGCCCAACATCGAAAGTCCAATGTTATATAGCTTATTTTATAAGGGCGTATGCAATACGCCCCTACGATCTTTACCACAATGTTATCGTTCGCGCGTGGGAATGCTAACAATTATTTGTGTATATACTTATGGCTAAAGAGGGGAAATAAAACAGTTTCTGGCGCTTATCCACGCTACAAAAACTTAACTGGGCATGTGGGACTATAAAATAAAACCTTAATCCCTCTTTAAGTTACTAGCCTAAATCTACTGCGGTAGCATTAAGTTTAGGTAACAAAACCCCTAACTTCTAATCTTTCCAAGTAACACCTGCTTAGTTTTTGAAGATACGACATCAGCATTAAATAATAGGCTTATCAGCACATCATCTTCAAGAGCTAGCAACTCAATAAAGCAAGCTTGCTCTTCTTTATCAGCCAGAATGTATTGAGTTTCTAAGTAACGTTGTAACAGCAAATCTAACTCTTGAGTACCACGCCGACATTGCCATTGCAGCTTAGCAAGATTAACCATTAACCCAATTTTCTTTGCACTAATAGTTTTTTAGTTTCAGCGATAGCTTTGGCAGGATTCAAGCCTTTGGGGCAAGTATCGGTGCAATTCATAATGGTATGGCAGCGATAGAGCTTAAAAGGATCTTCTAAGTCATCTAGTCGAGCGCCGGTATTTTCATCACGACTATCAACTAACCAACGATAGGCTTGTAACAATACTGCCGGCCCTAAATAACGTTCGCTATTCCACCAATAACTAGGACAACTGGTTGAGCAACAGGCGCAGAGCACACATTCATACAATCCATCTAACTTTTCCCGATCCTCTTTACTTTGCAAGCGCTCCCTATCTGCTGGCGCAGGCGTTTGAGTAGCTATCCAAGGTTGAATAGAAGCATATTGCGCATAAAAATGCGTCATATCTGCAACTAAATCTTTAACAACCTGCATATGCGGCAGAGGAAAAATCTTAATAGTATTAGAATATGAATCTATGGCTTTAGTGCAAGCCAAAGTATTTTTACCATTGACCATCATGGCACATGAACCACAAACCCCCTCTCGACATGAACGCCTAAAAGTTAAGGTAGTGTCAATGTCATTTTTAATTTTAAGAATGGCATCGAGCACCATAGGGCCGCAATCATCCATATCTAATTCGTAACTATCAATACGTGGATTTTCACCGGAATCAGGATCCCAACGATAAACCTCAAATCGTCGAACATTAGTAGCACCCAAAGGCGCCGCATAAGATTTTCCTGCAATGAGTTGCGAATTTTTAGGTAAAGTAAACTCGGCCATTAGTAAACTCTCTCTTTAGGGGGAATAAAGTCAACTTCATCTGTTAAGGTATATAAATGTACCGGACGATAATCAATACTGACTTTATCATCAACCAGCCAAGTCAAGGTATGCTTGAGCCAGTGCGCGTCATCTCGATCAGGATAGTCCTCTCTGGCATGTCCACCTCGACTTTCTTGACGATTACCGGCAGCATTAATAGCAACACGAGCTTGACTCAATAAATTATCGAGCTCTAAAGTTTCTACCAACTCAGTATTCCAAATGAGTGACTGATCTTTAACACCTACTTCAGCAAACGATCGACTAATATCTGCCATAACAGCAATACCTTCATCTAGCGTAGCTTGAGTTCTAAATACCGCTGCTTTGGTTTGCATGGTTTTTTGCATCGCCAAGCGTATCTCAGAAGTACTGCGCGAACCTTTAGCATGGCGAATTTTATCAAAACGAGCCAAGGCTTTATCACAAGCAGTTTTAGCCAGTGGCTTTTGTGCAGTTCCAGGCTTAATTAATTCCGCACAGCGAATAGCAGCAGAGCGGCCAAATACCACTAAATCCAACAATGAGTTTGAGCCCAGACGATTAGCACCATGCACAGACACACAAGCAGCCTCACCTACGGCCATTAAACCAGGCACAACTTTATCGGGATTATCGCCTTCTAAAGTCACTACTTCGGCTTTGTAATTAGTCGGAATACCGCCCATGTTGTAATGGACAGTCGGTAGCACAGGAATAGGATCTTTGGTAACATCAACACCAGCGAATATTTTCGAGGTTTCGGCAATACCCGGTAAACGTTCATGAATCACTTGTGGATCAAGGTGCTCAATATGCAAATAGATATGATCTTTGAGTTTGCCTACTCCACGTCCTTCTTGAATTTCAATGGTCATGGCGCGACTCACTACATCACGCGAGGCCAAGTCTTTGGCGGATGGCGCATATCTTTCCATAAAACGCTCGCCTTCAGAATTAGTCAGGTAACCACCCTCACCCCTTACCCCTTCAGTAATCAAGCAACCTGAACCATAAATACCGGTGGGGTGAAACTGAACAAATTCCATGTCCTGTAAAGGCAAGCCTGCACGTAACACCATAGCATTACCATCACCCGTTACTGTATGAGCTGAAGTACAAGAAAAATAACTACGCCCATAACCACCGGTAGCTAAGATAGTCATGTGAGCTTTAAATAAATGCAGACTTCCGTCATCCAAACACCAAGCCAACACACCACGACACTGATCATCTTCCATAATCAAATCAAGTACTATGTATTCAACAAAAAACTCAGCGTTATGTTTTAAGGCTTGTTGATATAGCGTATGTAAAATAGCATGACCAGTTTTATCAGCGGCAGCACAAGTCCGTTGCGCTTGACCTTTACCGTAATGAGTCGTCATACCACCAAAAGCACGTTGATATATTTTGCCATCTTCAGTCCTTGAAAAAGGCACACCGTAATGTTCTAACTCAATAACTGCCGCCATCGCTTCTCGACACATGTATTCAATGGCATCTTGATCTCCTAGCCAATCTGAACCTTTAACAGTGTCATACATGTGAAAACGCCAGTCATCTTCACCCATATTACCTAACGCTGCGCTAATACCACCTTGTGCGGCAACAGTATGGCTACGAGTAGGAAACACTTTTGATAAACAAGCCGTTTTCAAGCCTCTTTCTGCTAATCCTAAAGTTGCACGTAAGCCTGCACCACCGGCTCCGACTACAATGACATCATAGGTATGCTCAATAATTTTATAATCTGTCGACATAAGCTAACCCATCAATAATATATGAAACACAGCCACCAAAGCTGCCAATGCCAGCATGAAAAAAATTATATTGACTGTCCAAACGGTAATAATTTTAAACCCTTCAGTAGCAACATAATCTTCAATAACCACTTGCAAACCCAAGGCGGCATGATAAAAAGCGACAAGCACCCAAGCAATAATACAAACGGTATTAACCGGCGCAATTAACCAAGCCAGTAACTGTTGATAAGGAACATGAAAACTTAAATCTAGGAAGGTAATTAACCAATAAGATAAAGGAATTAACGCTACTGCTGATACACGCTGCATCCACCAATGCGATATTCCTGACTTTGCAGAACCCAGACCACGTACTTTAGCTAATGGCGATCGATAATCCATAAATACTCCAGTCTTAAATAAATACGATTATATTTATGGTAATGGCTAAGGAAATCAAAAGTTCAATCAGAGCATATCGATCCATCGTGGCACGATTAAAGCTTTTTCCCGCATCCCAAATCAAATGCCGCACACCATGACATAAATGGAAAACTAAAGCGTAACTAAAGCCCCAATAAATTAATTTTAATGGCCATAATGCTGAAAGTATTTGCATGTTAGCAAACTGCTCTTGGCCACCCGCGATGGCTGACAGAATAAAAACAACACAAACTAAACCGACAGATAGCAGTACACCGGTTATGCGGTGAGTAATTGAAATAATGCCAGTTAAAGGCAATTTATAGGCTTGGAGATGGGGCGAGGTTGGTCTATTACTTGGTACAGCCATGATTTTATCCAAAAAGTGGTTACGATCAATTTAATCATCATTGCTATTGTTTACTACGCCAAATCCTTTAATAATTAAGTAAAAACTTTTATTAAACGCAAATCTGGCGTAATGATATAGGCCGATTTAAAACACTTGTACCATTCAAGCAGCTTTAATGCAGCTTAAATTACTAATATTAATTATACAGAATATAAATTTAGGTAAATAAATTTAATAGATAAACGTTTAATTACGTTCTTTTTGACTGATTGCACCGGCACGATCCACAACAACACTCCAATCAGTGCCACCCGCATTAACCAATAATTCATATTCTTCTCCGACACCATTTGGGTTGACTACCAAAACAGAATCTTTAACTGTATAAGTATCAAACATAGCCTTTAAATTATCAGATGCAACTGCTGGCATCATATTAGAGCCGTGTACATTACTTACATTAACAAAAAAACGACCGTTGGGCCTATAAAGCTCAATCAACTTATCTTTATCCTTCTCTTCTTTAAAGATAATCTCAAATAACTCTTGTTTAAAATGCGTTTTCTTTGCTGCAATCATTTCTATAGCATTGGGGTGTTTCTTATAAAATTGATCCAATATAGGCCTAGGAATTGCTTCCTTAGATACCACTTCTGCTTGTGCTGAAACCGAAGTTAGCGCCATTACTAATAAACTTATATTTAAAAAATAGTTACGCATGTTTTGTTTGCTCCTGTAATCGATGGTTTATTGGCATATTGTAGTAACAAATATTATATTGGCTTTCAAAATGTTTTCTTCAACAATTATTTAGCCATTTTTATAGTAATCATAACGTTTTCTATAAATCTTGGGCATATAACGCAGATGATTATTTTTCTAACCCAATAAAATCCCAAATTTTATGGGAAATAGTTGATTCATTATGTTCTGGAATTGGCGGACCTTTAGGGTAATTAAGTTCATAGACACGCAGTGTGTCATTAGCCAACTCGTTCATCCCTAATTTAGCGTAAGATTCTTGTAAAGCAAGTAAAGCATAAGGGACAGCAGCAGTGCCCTGATATTTTTCAATGACACCTGATGCCCTATCCACTGCAGCCACATACGCTTTACGCTTAATGTAATAGCGTGCAACATGCACTTCATACATCGCCATATTGCTTTTAAGTGCAATCATACGCAATCTAGCGTCTGGCACATATTTGCTTTGTGGGAAACGACGCACCAATTCTTCAAAATTAGTTAAAGCCTCAGTTGCAGCGCCAGGGTCACGCTGCGAAGTATCTGTAGGCAAAAATCGATCAATAAAGCCAATATCCCTGTTGTAATTCACCAAACCTTTCAAATAATGCGCGTAATCTACCCCAGGACTTCGAGGATTTGTTTTTATAAATCGATCAGCGGCAGCAATTGCCGAATCTGCATCACCATTTTTATAATAAGCATAGGCTACATCAAGCTGTGTTTGAGCAGCATCTGCACCAAAAGGATTTCGAGATTCGATGGCTTCGTAAATTTTAGTAGCTTTCTCGTAACTGCCGCTATCCACTGCAGCTTTAGCTTCTGTACGAAATTTTTCTGCGCTCCAATCCGCATATTCATCTTTATCCTTTGATGAACTAGACTCACCTGAAAAGACATCTTTGAGCGATGAGCAACCTTGAAAAGATAGGCACAAAATAACAATAAATAAAAATTTAATTAAAAATAATCGCATAGTACTAACGACACGTTGTAATATTAGAGGTTTTCTCGCAGAATGAACGACGATACTTTAATGTTTGGTATTTGGCGAGTATAACTTAACAATACGTTATTCAGAAGAACTAGTTATGACACGATTAACGGCAGAAGTGCCTTACGAAATGGCAGGCATGCGCTTAGACCAAGTGCTGGCGGAATTATTTGCAGATTATTCACGCAGTAAATTGCAAATTTGGGTTAAATCTGGGCGTGTGCATGTCAATGATTTAATTCTTAAACCTAAAGATAAATTAGAAGGTGGAGAAACCATTACTTTAGATGCTGAGGCTGAAGTTGTAATAACCTCCAAGGCAGAACCTATTTCTTTAGACATTATTTTTGAAGACGAAAGCCTACTTATCGTTAACAAACCTGCTGGCATGGTCGTACATCCGGCCGTCGGCAACTGGCATGGCACTTTGTTAAATGCCCTACTTAACCATGAACCCTCCTTAGAAACATTACCTAGAGCAGGTATCGTTCATAGAATTGATAAGGAAACCAGTGGCCTATTAATGATTGCTAAAACCTTACAAGCTCACAATAGCTTGACGCAACAACTACAAGAAAGAGCAATCGTTCGTGAATACCTAGCTATTAGCCGTGGCCGCATGACAGCCGGCGGAACAGTAGACGAACCGATTGCTAGGCATCCAACCGATAGAAAACGTTATGCGGTTAAAGAGTCGGGGAAATTTGCCGTCACGCATTATCGTGTAGTGAAGCGTTTTACTCGACACACACTAATTCAAGTTAAGCTCGAAACCGGACGTACCCATCAAATCCGCGTGCATATGGCACATATTCGCTATCCATTATTAGGCGATCAAGTCTATGGTGGACGATTCCAAATGCCTGCTGATTGTAGCGAGCAACTCGAAAAAGAATTGCGTAGCTTTAAACGACAAGCATTACATGCTGCTAAATTAGGACTCATACACCCTATCACCAATGAATATTGTGAATGGGAACAAGCTATGCCAGATGACATGGTGCGCCTACTTGATGCTCTAACCGATAATGAGCAAGAATAAGCATTGGCTAGTTCCAAACTGGCCAGCTCCGGTTAATATTCACGCAGCAACCACTCTGAGGACAGGCGGTGTAAGCAACAAACCTTACTCGAGCCTAAATCCAGCAACTCATGTCAATGATTTAAAAGAGAGTGTATTACAAAATCGAAAAGTAATCAGCGACATGTTGAGCCTTCCCTCTGAACCTGTGTGGCTAGACCAAGTTCATAGCAATCATATTGTTAAGGCTGAAAAAGCAGCTATACCACAACAAGCTGATGCCAGTTATTCAACTGAATCTGCTGTTGTTTGCGCCATTATGACTGCGGATTGTTTACCCTTATTGATTTGCTCTAATGATGGCCAAAAAATAGCCGCCATTCATGCAGGTTGGCGCGGATTATTGTCGGGTATCATTAGCAATAGCATTACAGAATTAACGTTTATTTCGCCTAATACAAAACCAGATGATTTTTTGGTTTGGCTCGGCCCAGCTATTGGCCCCAACCGCTTCGAAATAGGAATAGATGTGCGCGAAGCGTTCATGGAAAAATCAAAACTTTATGAAATAGCCTTTAAAAAACAAATTAACGGCAAATATTTAGCAGATATTTATCAATTAGCTAAAATTGAGCTAAATACGCTAGGCATCAACAATATTTATGGTGGCACTTACTGCACCATGTCGGAAGAAGATCGTTTTTTTTCTTATCGCCGAGACAATCAAACTGGACGCATGGCAACTTTAATATGGAAAGATTAGCATAATGAATTTATTGGTTTTAATCATCATTTTTACCGCCATTGGCGGAGTATTAAGTGTAATGGCCGCTGCCGTTTTTTTATTGCTACCCGAACCACACAGAAAAGCACTATTACCTCATGGCATTAGTTTTGCAATAGGCGCTCTTTTAGCCGTAGCCTTTTGGGGACTTATTCCAGAAGCCTTTGAACAAGTTAGGCCGGAACAATTTCAAATACTTTCCGGCACCATCTTAGCTGGAATTCTTGGTTTTTTTACTCTTGAAAAACTATTAATTTGGCGGCATTGTCATTCAGGTAGTTGTGAAGCGCATGGTGAAGATAATGACCATACCCATGAACTCGGCCATAATCATGGCAATGCAAAATCAGCAGGATCTTTAATTATTCTTGGTGACAGCATTCATAACTTTGTCGATGGTATTTTGATAGCTGCAGCATTTTTAACAGATGTACAGTTAGGCATAGTAACCAGTCTAGCAGTTGCTGCACATGAAATTCCCCAAGAAGTAGGTGATTTTGCTATTTTGTTAGACAGCGGTTACTCAAGAAGAAAAGCGCTTTTTTATAATATGTTAGCGAGTTTAACAACGGTATTAGGGGGTGTTTTAGCTTATTTTAGCTTGGAAGACTTGCACAGTAGCCTACCATTCTTCTTAGCTTTAGCTGCCTCAAGCTTTATTTATATTGCAGTTGCTGACCTAATACCCACACTACATAAAAAAACAGATATAAAAACCTCAATACAACAAATTGTTTTGATTGCAGCCGGAGTGCTTTTAATTTGCTATCTGCATGATATAGCTCATAGCATGACTTGAAAACCATACTTAATCTTAGAATGGTGCGCGAAAGACTTAATGGCTAAATCTTTCGCTTTTATTCAATGTTTAACTTTAAGTAATAATATTAGGCGCTGTTCTACCTGTTCTTTTTTTGACTTCGCATAATTGCTCTGCAAGAATAATTAAATCATTCAAGACGACTTGTGCTTCTTGATCATGCAAAGCACTATCAGCTTCAAATCGCTCCAAATAAATTCTTAAAGTAGCTCCAACAGTTCCCGTTCCAGACAATCTGAAAACAATGCGCGAGCCATTTTCAAAACCTACCCGTATACCTTGATTGCGACTAACACTGCCATCTACAGAATCTTCATAACTAAATTCATCTGCAAACTTTACTACATAATCGCCAAAAGATTGCTTAGCCAAAGTCGGTAATTGACTACGTAAATGTTCAACAATACCATTGGCTATAGGCGTTTCTATAGCTTCATAATCATGACGACAATAAATATCCCTACCAAACTTTTGCCAATGCTCATGAACAATATCAGCAACAGATTGGCGCCTTACTGCAACTAAGTTTAACCAAAATAATACTGCCCATAAGCCATCTTTTTCACGAACATGATCTGAACCAGTACCAAAACTTTCTTCACCACACAGCGTTATTTTTCCTGCATCTAATAAGTTACCAAAAAATTTCCAACCAGTAGGCGTTTCATAACAAGGAATATTGTAATAAGCAGCGACTCGATCTAAGGCTTGACTCGTTGGCATAGAGCGAGCAACGCCATTTAAACCTTTCGCATAAGCTGGAATCAAATGCGCATTAGCAGCCATAATAGCCAAGCTATCACTGGGCGTTACAAAAATTTGACTTCCAGTAATCATATTACGATCGCCATCGCCATCAGATGCGGCACCTAACGTTGGCGCATTATCACTAAACATGCGCTCAGCCAATTCATGAGCGTGTGCTAAATTTGGATCAGGATGATGTCCACCAAAATCTTCTAATGGCACAGCATTAATTAAAGATTCGGGACTAGCACCTAACATATCTACCAATATTCTCTTGGCATAAGGACCTGTTATTGCACTCATCGCATCAAACAATAAACTGATATACCCAGAACTAATGCTTTGCTTCAATAAATTAAAATCAAAAATAGACTGCATTAGCTCAGCATAATCAGCAACTGAATCAATAACCGTAATTTTAAGACCCTCTATTTGCTGAGACCCTATACAATCGAGATCAATATCATCAATTCTTGCGTATTTATAGCTATCAATAACTAAACTACGCCGATAAAAAGCATCCGTATAAGTTTCTGAAGCTGGCCCACCATTACTTACATTGTACTTAATACCAAAATCCTCATCTGGACCGCCGGGATTATGGCTAGCTGAAAGTATTAAGCCACCGAAAGCTTGATACTTTCTAATGATGTGTGAAGCTGCAGGTGTAGATAACAAACCTCCTTGACCGACAATAAGCTCTCCAAAACCATTTGCTGCAGCGATTTTAATAATAGTTTGCAAAGCTAATCTGTTAAAATATCGACCATCCCCACCCAACACCAAGGATTTACCAGTAAAATTTTCTAAAGAATCAAAAATTGATTGCACAAAATTTTCTAGATAGACAGGCTGCTGAAATATTTTAACTTTTTTTCTAAGGCCTGACGTGCCTGGATTCTGATCTTCATAAGGATGAGTTGTGATTGTTTCTATTTGCATATATAAGCCTTCAGTCATCAATTAATGTTGTTTATAAAATACACCAAAATCATTTTCTATTGTAAAAATATGTTACGAATATATCTATTATTGTATTGCTGCTTCATTTCTTTTTCAGTCCATGCAGAAACTGATGTTTGGCTATTGGTTGATACTAGTGCCAGAAAAATTGAAATCAAAAAAGGTGAAAAAACTGTCGAAGTATTAAATAAAATTGCTATAGGTCGAGGCGGGGCAGGATTAAAAAATCATCGCGGCGACAACATAACTCCTTTTGGTAGCTATAAAATTGGCTGGGTTGGTGAAAAAAGTAATTTTAGACGTTTTTATGGTCTGACCTATCCTTCTGTTGATGATGCAGAGCAGGCACTAAAAAAAGGAGTTATCGATCAACCAACATATGATAGAATCTTGGCTGCTCATGAACTGCACCAAACCCCCCCTCAAAACACACCATTAGGTGGCCAAATTGGGATACATGGCTTAGGTCATGCTAACGAAAAAATACATCAAGTTTTTGATTGGACTCATGGATGTATTGCTTTAACAAATCCTCAAATTGATCAACTAAGTCAATGGGTGGATACAGGTACTGTGGTAAAAATAAAATAAAGTTGGAAAAAATACTCTTATAGTGTTAAAATTTTTTCTAGCTATAATTTTTTGTAGTAATAACTTTGACTAAGGAAAATAATATGAAAAAAGTAATTAAATTATCAATGATCGCAACGATTGCAACTTTAGTTGTTGGTTGTGCTTCTACTTCAGATATCGCAAACCTACAATCTCAAATTGATGGTTTGAAAACTTCTGTAGCTTCTGCATCTTCTGATGCACAAAGTGCTTTATCTGCTGCAAATGATGCTGCTGCTAAAGCTGCTGCTGCTGAAGCTGCTGCTAATCGTGCTGCTCAATATGCTCAAGACACTAACAGCAAATTGGACAACTTGTTCAAAAAATCAATGTTGAAATAATTCAACTTTAGTTTTAGAACAAAAAAGCCCGGCGAGTATAAACCGCCGGGCTTTTTTTATGCCATATTCTCTCCACCAAACAACTCTATGAGTCGCGGCAAGAAAGTTGCCAGCTCAGCAGTCATGATAGAGAAATCCACATCAAACTGTGCAGCCTCATCATCAGTCTCAATATCAGCCACTTGATCCTGAATCAAATCTAAAAACCGTAATCGCTTTATTGACAGATTTTCGTCTACGATGAAAGAAATTCGCTCCGCCCAATTAACTGCTAACTTAATAACTTCTTTACCAGTATCTAAATGATTGATGATTTCGGGCAAAGCCAAATCATGACGCTTACATCGAACGATACCACCCGCCTCCTCTGGAGAACGTAACTCACATTCATCTTCTATAGTGACATCATCAGCTATCTTGTTTTTAAGTAACCATTGCGTCATGGTCGCTATCGGTTTATCGACTGTACTTAATGGAACCGCAGGTAATGAACCTAATGATTTTCGCAATAAACTTACAAAATCTTCAGCGCTTTTTGCAGAGGCCGCATTAACAATCAACCAGCCACCTTGTGGATCGATATATGCGTATATTTTGCGTGAAAAAGTAAATGCTCTAGGCAATAAATCAAAAATAAGCTCATCTTTAAGCTCAGTTCGCTCTTTTTTAGAAAGCTTTCTCGCCTGCAATTCTTCTTTTTCTGCTATTTTTTCTTGCAACATTTCATTTAAAACTGATGCAGGCAACACCCTCTCTTCTTTTTTAACACATAGCATCATATAACCATTAGTTAAATGAACTAATGACTGCGAAGCCTTTCCTAAAGGCGCCGTCCAACCCAAAGTAAATTCTTCATGAGAACCACATGGACGAAAAATTAAAGCCTCTAGTTTTTGATCTAACTCCTCTGATGTTAGAGTAAATGCTTCGGTAAGACGGAAAATACTAAGGTTTTTAAACCACATAGTTAACTGATATCCTATAAAATAATAAATAAATCGACTAAAAAAAACAACATAAAACTAGCCAAATACAACCTGATAAAACTAACGAGATACGCAATATTAAAATGCGAATCGACTAATCATTATCGCAAATTTAACGACATAAAAATAAAGTAATTTTTTAATACACAGACCATGAACCGTTTTTTAGTAGGATTTAAGCCTATTATTTCAATAAATGCCAAAATATTGATTTTAGGATCGATGCCAAGTAGCACTTCTATCAAACTTCAACAATATTATGGACACCCCAGAAATACTTTCTGGCCAATCATGAGCGCATTATTGAATGAAAATTCCGACAACAACTACTCTAGCCGAAAAGATTGGATAATAAGCAATAATATTGCAGTATGGGATGTGTTACAAAACTGTGAACGAACAGGAAGTCTTGATGCCAATATAAATTCCAGTACAGCTAAAGCCAATGACTTTACTCGCTTATTTAATGATTACCCCAACATTAAGCAAGTGTTTTTTAATGGTAAGCTCGCTGAAAAATTATACAAACAATACGTATTACCCAACCTAAACAATCAATATAATTACCTTACATATTACTATTTACCATCAACTAGCCCTGCTTATGCCGCATTAAAATTAGAACAAAAGATAGAAGCATGGAAAGCGATTAATCAGTCTATGGTAAAGTAGTCTTATTTTTTTGTGTGTAATGGTTTGAAATTAAAATGAGTCAAGAACAAGAATTCGATTACGAGTATGAATACGATGACCAAGGTGAAATAGTTTATTACGCTGTACGTCCAAACAAAACCCGAATAAAAAAGGACATGGCCGTTCTTTTTGCCTTAAGTGAAGAACTCTCTAAATTACCTCAAGCGCAATTAAAAGCGCTAGAACTTCCTGACAACATTCATAAGGCGCTAACTGAAGCTTCAGGAATGCCTCATAAAGGCGCAAGAAAACGTCTATTAAAATTTATTACCGGGCAACTCAATAAAATAGATACCGAGCCTTATTTAGAAAAATTAGCGCGCATGAAAAGCCAAAGCGCCCATGCAGTCAGAGAACATCACATTGCAGAACGCTGGAGAGCTAGATTAATTAGTGACGGCAATGTTGCCCTAACAGAACTTCTAAATGAGCACCCACAAGCTGATAGACAGCAACTAAGGCAATTAATACGCAATGCGCAAAAAGAAGCTGAACTTGCCAAGCCACCAAAATCTTCTAGATTATTGTATCGATATTTAAAAATATTATTAAATATCGATGACGACACTGAATTTGATGACGCCCTTGAAGAAGAACCTATAAACAATAGTGAATCTCAAGAATTCGAGGACCAGGAATATGAGGATGATGAATACGGCGAGGACGAGGACGAGGACGAAGAAGAAAATGATGATGATGATGATGATGATGATGATGAATATTAACTCGCAGGACATAACCGGAGCACATTGCAACTTCTAAATTGTTCGATTAGCCAGATAAGGTAGACAAATACTAAAACTGCTTACCGACCTTATCTGCCGGAATCGAATCAATATTTTGGCGATTAGGGATTTTACCTCATCAATTTAAAAAAACAGCTTTAATGAAAGATGGTTTCTTTATTGTAGCCCAAGATATTCATCAAATAATTTTAGTTATTTTGTAGCAACGATAAGCTACTCTCTGCCAAAGCTGTGCGACCTAAAACTAGCCTCAATGCCCATAGTTGAAAAAAGCGTTTCACCTGTAGAGGCTAATTCATTCGCCCGGTAATCAGATGTTCAAAGATACAGGGCGAATCTGTCGCCCTTAAAAGTGCTTAACTGTGGACAATGAAGCATAGCCTAGGCTTGTTACTGCGTGAGAAAACTCTCTACCGAGTAGGAAGCTGGATACTTCATTTTATGCTCATTGCTTGATATGCTGTAGAGACTTAAACATTAAGAGCCACTTTCCCAGCCACCACCTAAAGCCTTATACAAAGCCGCTAAAGCGGTTGCTGTAGCGGTTTCACTTTGAGCTAAACGATCCTGATCTTCTAATAAAAGCTGCTCATTATCTAGTACGGTTAGAAAATCGCTGACTCCTTCATTAAAGCGCAATTGCGCCAATTCTTCGGCTTTAACGCTGGCATTAGCAGCTATTAACAATAAAGACTGACGAGCTCGTTCTCGATTGTAATTAACCAAAGCATTTTCAGTTTCTTCTAAAGCACTCAATACTGTTTGTTCATAATGTGCCAAGCTAGATTCTGCGCTGGCATTAGCCGCTTTAATGCGCGCATAGACATGAGCCATATCTAAGAAAGCCCAACTGATTCTTGGTCCTATTGAAAAAGTATCCGAACCTCCCGAACCAACCGCTGATAACTTAGTCGCTTCTAAAGCCAAAGTACCTATAATAGTGACGCGCGGAAAAAGATCAGCTGTTGCTATGCCGATACTAGCTGTAGCAGCTGCTAACATGCGTTCAGCTATTTTTATATCCGGTCTACGTCGCAATAAATCAGCAGGATTACCAATATTGATAATTTCTGGGATTTTAGGCATAGGTGCAACAACCATTAACCTTTCAGTTAAGGCATTGGGTAACTGGCCTGTTAAAACGCTCAAACGATGCATAGTTTTATATATTCCAGCTTCTAAAGTAGGAATAATTGCTCGAGTAGTATCAAGCTGAGCAGCTGCTCGCGAAGTATCTAATTCAGTACCACGCCCAACTTCGAATTTAATACGCGTTATATCTACTATTTTGACTTGATTTTCTATGTTTTTTCTAGCGACCGCCAATTGATTTTGTAGACCTCTTAATTCAAAATAATTTCTGGCGACTTCGGCAACCAAGCTGACACTCAAATCACGCAAAGTAGCTTCCTGTGCTTCAACCTCATCATTACTGGCTTCTACACTGCGGCGTACTCGACCAAATATGTCTAGCTCCCAAAGCGCATCAAAACCTACGTTGTAAAGTTTTAAGCCACGCGGCGCATAAGACAAATTATTTAAAGCTCCAAGACTGCGTTTTTGATCAGTAAAATTTGCATGTGAACTAACAATAGGCGCTAAATTTAACGACGACTGTAAATAAAGGGCACGGGCCTCTCTGATATTGGCGTTAGCCGCTTGTAAATCATAATTATGGGCAATGGTTTGCTCAATTAAAGTATTTAGTTCCTTATCTTGAAACAACTTCCACCAATTTAACTCGACACCCTGCCCTGTAAATACAGGCGCTTCTGCTCGCGCAAAGCTTTTAGGTGCATCCATAACTGGGGCTTTATAGTCTGGACCTACTGCACAGGCACTTAAAAGCCCTGCAGTCAAAATAATGCTATTAAAGCGAAATAGCTTTAAAGACCGATTCATAATTCTGTCTCTGGTAACAAAACTTTTTCAGCTTTTGATGACCGCAAACGTTGTGATAAAGTCTGCACCGCAACATAAAACACAGGCGTTAACAATAAACCAAAAAAAGTGACACCTAACATACCGCTAAATACCGCTGTACCTAATAGTTGTCGAGATTCAGCACCGGCCCCTGTTGCTATTACCAAGGGGAATACTCCCATGATAAAAGCAAATGAGGTCATTAAAATGGGGCGCAATCTAATTCGAGAGGCCTCTACCGCTGCCTCAAAAAAGCTCAAGCCATTTTCTTGCCGTCGCTTGGCAAACTCTACAATCAAGATAGCGTTTTTACTCGCTAATCCAACCAGAACGATAAAGCCTATCTGAGTAAAAATATTGTTATCCATGTGATTTAGCCAAACTCCAGCCATCGAAGATAGTATACACATGGGTACGATCAAGATTACCGCAAACGGCAACGACCAACTCTCATATTGAGCAGCCAAAGCTAAAAACACAAAAATCACACTCAAGGGAAAAACTAGCAGCGCAACATTACCTGCCAGCACTTGCTGTAGACTTAGTTCAGTCCATTCATAATCAAAACCAGGAGGCAATTCTCTCGCCATCAAATTATTCATAATCTCAATCGCCTGACTAGAACTAATACCAGGCAAAGTCCCGCCATTAATTTCAGCAGCTGGATACATATTGTAACGAGTGATTTTATCTGGTCCATTAATTTGCTGCACATTCACTAATGAACCTAGCGGTACCATATCGCCTTTAAGATTACGCGTTTTCAATTTTGTAATATCTTCAGGTGCCATACGAAATTTAGAATCAGCCTGCGCGACCACTTGATAAGTACGACCAAAGCGGTTGAAATCATTCACATACAAAGAACCTAAATAAATCTGCAGGGTATCAAATACGTCTTTTAAGGGCACATCCATCGACTTAACACGCGTGCGATCTACATTTAAAAACAACTGAGGAACGCTGGCTCTAAACGTGGTAAATAAGCCCACTAAACCAGGTTGCTGAGAACCTAGCGCTATCATTTCCGTACTGACCTTTTTTAAAGCCTCAATTCCTGCATTACTACGATCTTGAATTTGTAATTTAAAACCACCGACCGAACTCATACCTCGAATGGGCGGCGGCGCAAACACGGCAATATAAGCATCATCAACAGCACCCAATCGTTTCTTAAGATTATCAATGACGACATTGGCATGTAAATTAGGATGCCCCGCTCGCTCATCAAAACTATCTAAAGTCGCAAACATTGTCGCCACGTTAGACTGACTAGCACCACTGAGAATAGAGAATCCAGAGTACGCGTTAACATGATTAACACCCTCAGTTTCCATAATAATCTGGGTCGCTTGCTTTACCACCGCCTGAGTTCTTGCTAATGAGGCGGCATCAGGTAATTGTGCAAATAGAATCAGATAGCCTTGATCTTGCTGGGGAATAAAGCCTGTAGGTACTTTCTCAAAAGCTAAGAAGTTAAGTCCGCATAAGCCAGCATAAAGCACTAGCACTAAAGCGGTCATTCTAATCAACCGGGCTACCAGTCTTGAATAAGCACTACTAAAATGCTCGAAAAATCGATTAAAGCGCTTAAAAAACCAGCCAAACAAGGTATCGATTAAACGCGTAAATTTATCTTTCTCACCATGCGCTTTATCTAATAATAACGCGCACAAAGCTGGACTCAATGTTAAAGAATTAAAAGCAGAAATGACCGTAGATACTGCAATCGTCAAAGCAAATTGTTTGTAAAAAGCACCCGAAACACCGGCAATAAAGGCAGTCGGAACAAACACCGCAACCAATACCAAGGCTGTGGCAATAATCGGCCCCACCACTTCACTCATCGCTTTTCGAGTGGCTTCTCTAGCCGACAATCCCAGACCAATATGACGTTCTACGTTCTCGACCACCACAATAGCATCATCAACAACGATCCCTATCGCCAACACCAACCCAAACAAAGACAAGGTATTTAAGGACAAACCCATCGCAGACATGACTGCAAAAGTACCAATCAAAGAAACTGGCACGGCCAGTAAGGGTATCAGCGTAGCACGCCAGTTTTGCAAGAACACCACGACCACTAAAACCACTAGCAACAGCGCTTCAAATAAAGTTTTTATTACCGCGCTAATCGACTGTTGAATAAACACGACGGTGTCATAGACCATTTTGTAATCCAGACCTTCAGGAAAATGGGTCTTCAACTTTAGCATGGCCTCAACTACTGCTTTTTTAGTATCTAAGGCATTAGAACCCGGTAACTGAAAAATAGCCAAGCCGACGCTAGCTTCTCCATCTAACAATAATCCTGAATTGTAATCTTTAGCGCCCAGTTCAATTCTTGCCACATCTTTCAGTTTAGTGACCTGACCATTAGTCCCTTTTTTGATGACGATATCCGCAAATTGCTCTGCATCCATCAAGCGTCCCAAAGTAGTAATGGTGTATTGAAAATCCGTACTTTCCCCGGGTTGCTGACCCACCACACCCGCAGCAACTTGTACATTCTGGTCTCGAATAGCATTTACGACATCACTGGCGGTCAGATTTCGGGCAGCAATTTGTTCGGGATTTAACCACAAACGCATACTGTAATCTCTAGCGCCAAAAACAACTATATCGCCAACACCCGGCAAACGCGCCAAGGTATCTTTGATTTGTAACAGCGCGTAATTACTTAAGTAGACACTATCGTAGCGCTTATCAGGAGAAACTAGATTCACCACCACACTCAAATCGGGACTACGCTTTTTTACGCTAATACCCTGCCTTCTTACATCTTCAGGCAACCTAGGTTCCGCAAGTGACACCCTGTTTTGTACCAACACCTGAGCTTTGTCTAAGTTAGTACCAGGCTTAAAGGCAATTGTTAAAGCCATGCTGCCACTGTTGGTAGATTGCGAAGACATGTACAGCATATCTTCAACGCCGTTAACTTCTTGCTCGATAGGCGTGGCGACTGTTTCGGCCACCACTTGTGCATTCGCCCCAGCATAACTGGTAGTAATTAATACCGTAGGCGGAGCAATCTCAGGATATTGGGTAATAGGTAAAGTAATGAGTGCCAAACTACCCACCAAAACAATGAGTATAGACAGTACGGCAGCAAAAATAGGTCTATCAATAAAAAAATGCGCAAATCGATTCATGATTTATTTCTCGCCTGTAGGCTCAAGCGAGATACGTTCCGCATTAACCTGAAGATTAGGCATGAGTTTTTGTATACCCTCAATCACTACCCATTCATCGGCTTTTAAACCTTGAGTAATGACACGCTGCTGACCAACATGAGCACCTAAAACCACCTGCCGATATTCTACTTTTTGCTCTTGATTAACCACCCAAACAAAACGTTGCGCTTGATCTGTAGCAATGGCTCTATCAGGCACTAACAACGCAGAATAAGGCGCACTGCCTCGTACTCGCATCCTAGCGAAGAAACCAGGACTGAGTAAACCATCGGAATTAGCCAATACTCCGCGTAAAGAAATCGTTCCTGTCGTAATATCAGCTTTAGGTGAAATATAATCAAGATGTCCAAAATGAGGAAAGTCAGTCTCATCGGCAACGGCCAATTGCACGGGGATTGGTCGCACACGATTACCATCATGTTGCGCTAAACGCCGATATTTAAGCGCTGAACGTTCATCCACATCTACATAAACATAAATGGGATCAACTGATACTATAAAAGTTAAAAGCGTTGCATCGGCGCCACCACCTCCAACCAAATTACCCTCGGTAATCAGTTCTCGACCTATGCGCCCATCGATGGGTGCACGAATTTTGGTAAATTCCAGATTTAATTTAGCCGTAGCGACATTAGCTTCTGCAGACTGAACCGCAGCAGAAGTTTCTTGTGAGCCTTTAGTCCGTGCATCATGCTCTTCTTCTGAAATAGCTTTACCACTCAATAAACGCTCAGCTCGTTGCAAATCATTTTTAGCTAGGTCATGTTTAGCTTTAGCACGCGCTAACTCTGCTTCAGCAAAATTGAGCTGAACCGAAAAAGGTTTGGGATCAATTTGAAATAAAAGATCACCTTTTTTAACCTGATCACCCGCCTTAAAATTGACCTTTTCTAAATAACCACTGACCCGTGCACGCACATCAACAGAGCTGACTGCTTCTATGCGACCTGTAAATTCATCCCATTCGGTAACGTCTTGTGTTAAAGGTTGCGCCATTTTAACGTTAGGGACTGGCATCTGAGCTTTATTGGCAGTTGCATC
Source organism: uncultured Methylococcaceae bacterium (assembly GCA_903934035.1). Taxonomy (GTDB): domain Bacteria; phylum Pseudomonadota; class Gammaproteobacteria; order Methylococcales; family Methylomonadaceae; genus Methylobacter_C. The sequence goes on along the minus strand of CAIZMK010000097.1, from coordinate 5,048 downwards.
GTTTTTGCTGTTACAGCCGATCAATATTAAGGTTAAAAATAAAAGCAGTCCTAGAATTGCTGCTTGCCTACGTGTACGATTATTCATTCCTTGGATACCATGATGTTTACAATGGGGAAGCTAAGCTATTAGAACTAAAGCTTTAATGATCGGCATTATAACAATTTAGTTAAAATAAGATCTTAACGAAACCCTCTTTTTTTAAAATAGTTCGGAAATTAACTTTAGTTTTTATAAAACATAGGCATTTTAGTGTCAATTTCGAATTAAAAGACTGAACTGTAGTGGTCTAATAAAAACAGAAACCCAGATAGGTTGATATACACAATCAATCAAAATAGGGAAATCATCATGAATAAAGAACGTCGAGTATTTGATACTACGTTTAAACTGGAAGTCGTTAAACTTATTAAAGAGCAAGGTGTCAGTGTTGGCCAAGTTTGTACTGATATGAGTATTGGCGAAACTGCGGCAGGTCGCTGGATAAAACAGGTGGAAGCTGAGCAGCTTGGGAATAGTGGGATTGGTAAGCCGCTAACAGTTGAACAACAACGCATCAGGCAACTAGAGTTAGAAAATCGTCAATTAAAATCAGATAACGATTTATTAAAAATAAGCATCCGCCTTCTTTGCCCGAGAACTTCGATGAATCAAGCAATGATTCAAAAGTGGCAAGCAGAGAAGGCGATAACCGTTAAACAAGGCTGTGAGATCTTTGCTATTAGTCGTGCCGGTTATTATGCTGCGCAACTTAGGAAGCTAAAGCCGCAGCCACTTTGTCCTATAAAGGTGCAGCTAAAAAGTCACTTTGAAGCCTCTGATCGAAGCTATGGCAGTCGTCGTTTACTCGTTGACCTGAATAATAAAGGGATACGTATTGGTCGCTATCGAGTTCGTAGTTTAATGAAGGAAATGAACATAAAACCGATCTGGAAGCCTAAATTTGTTAATACGACTGATAGCAATCATTCGCTACCTATTTTTGTAGTGTGCTTAATCGAAACTTTAAACCTGTGGCGGCAAATCAAGCTTGGGTCTCTGATATTACCTATATTCGAACTCGTAGTGGTTGGTTATATTTGGCGGCTGTTTTAGACTTATATTCGCGTAAGATTGTGGGTTGGGCAATGGCACCCACGATGCCTGCAGAGCTGGTGTGTACTGCTCTGCACACGCTATCAGTCAACGCCAGCCAAGAGCGGGGCTCATTGTTCATTCCGATCGAGGGAGTCAATATGCCAGTCATGAACATCGAAACTTGTTAAATAAATATGGCTGTATTGGCAGTATGAGTCGCAAAGGCAATTGTTGGGATAATGCCGTTATGGAGCGATTTTTTCTTAATTTAAAAATGGAACGGGTCTGGCGACAAGACTATGCTAACCATGAAGAAGCGATGCGTAATATCAACGACTATATAATTAATTTCTATAATAGTCAGCGATTACATTCTACATTGGGATATGTCTCGCCCAATAACTATGAAGCCAATATGGCTATTAAACAACCTATCTCTGTGTCTTAAAAAACTTGACCACTACACAGACAGAAGTAGAAAGCGCAATCCCTAGTTTAAGTATCGATAGCTCGCAAATACCCGCGTCGATATTACACAGCCATCATACGCTATGCTCATTTGAGCAGTAATCACCTTCAGAAATACACAGAGAACGCTAGCTTGAAAAATACTGGTAGTCGAACTGATTACCCAAAAAAGACCGGTCTTCTACACTTATGAGACAACAAACTACAGGGGGATTTTATACTACACAAGAAAATGACGTAAGTCATTAAATCACATGGGGTGAACGACGGGGCTCGAACCCGCGACAACCGGAATCACAATCCGATTTTAGGCGTTATAAATCAATCAATTAAAACACAAATATATGATTTATATAAAAATATTTAATCATGAAACATCATGAAACTTCATGATTTGATGCAATCAGTGCATCAGAATTGCATCACAAGTAAACAGCTATCCATTAACTAAATATTCTCAAAACGAATATTCTCGTTTTGAGAAATCACATTGTAAGATTTTAGAAACGAGAATTCTTTTTTCCAGAATCTTAATCAAACTGTTCTAAATCATTACTGTTAATAATAGACACTAACAAATCAGCATAAGCCGGATCTGTTGCGTAACCGGCTTTAGCAATTGCTTTGGAAAACTCGCAGCCGGTGCTACATTCAAATGCCGGATGAAAACGCTTATTGCTTGCCAAAAATTCAGCATGATCTTTGATTGATTCGTTTAGCGTAGAATAAGCACGAAAATAGGCTTTAACCGGTATACGACGACCGTGAATGATTTCGTGCGTATCAACAAGCACTTTATCACCATGCCAGATTGAGTCAGCCTTAATGCCAAACAAATTATTGCCAGGTGTTTTTTTACCCCATCCAGACTCTAAAATAGCTTGAGCCAATGATACAGAAGCGGGGACGCCGTATAGTTTATGCCCTTCTTGAGCGCCGGGTATAATAGAATCGAGGAATTTCTTATTTGCTGGAATCATTATTTACACCCTTGAGGTTTTAAATAATGCTTATAAGCTGATTGCCAATCGTTATAAATAACTTTTTGAGCATCAAGTAATGATATTTGCTTATCGCATGATAGTTTATGCAACCGATTTTCTAATTCATCTTTTTGGTGAGCATTGCAAGGTCCATCATAAGGCTGAATCATCAAATTGCTAATATCGTTAGATCCACCCAATTCTAAACTAACCCGGTGATCAACTTCACAACCTTCAGCGCCCGAACAAATACCCGTATGATTGCCACCGGTTACGCCGTCACGAGAATAGACTTTACCTTTAAGTGTTTCAGATACGTTTCTATAAATTGATGTATGAGTTGAACAAATGTCAGATAGATGAGTTGTTCTAATGTGATGACTAGAAAAAACCGGAAAAGAAAATAAAAATAAGATTAAATATTTCATGATTTTGTTAAATAGTATGTCACTAAAGAAAAAATGGCCGTAACAGTAAATGTAATGCCTCCGATAAAGCCTTTTTGCTTATCTTGAAGAGAAATTAAATGACTTACTTTTTCGTCAATACTATGTCTGGCGCGTTGAGCTTCTTCTTTATCTTCATTAAGCCATTTAACTAATGATTCATGCCGCTCTTCCAGTTTTGCAACTCTGCATTCTAAATCTGGCATGACTCACGCCCCGTTCGCTTTTATAACTGTTTCTACTTGCAATTTAGCATCAGCCACCGACTCGACAAGTCCATGTTGACTAACATCATTACCAATCACCTCAGCCGCTTTACCAGCTGCCGCCGTGACTGGGATTAATTCAGCATTACCGGTAACGCTTTCAGCTATTACCGCTGCCGTTGTTAACTCTGGCGCGAGATGTCCTAAACCAATAATAAATGCTTTTGTGTCGTCATCTAAAGCCGAAATAAACGATTTAATTTTTTGCTCTAATGTTGCGATGTTCATTGTTACTACTCCCAAAGATTACAAGATAAACTAATTAAAGCGCCCTGCATTTCTACTTTGTTATTGATCAAAGTAAAAAGTGGTTCAGGCGTAAGACTGCAATTATTTATTGCTTCCGGCATTAACATTGCTGGCTGTGTGCAAGAGGTTAGCAATAGAAACCCCCACGATTGCCAGAGCAGAGCATATTTGCGCGATATCTTCATCAGAAAGTCCCAAATCAATATGACCAAAAGTTTTTAAAAAAGATAATGCAACCGTAATAATGACAGTGAATCTACTAATAAGAGTGGCACGCTTTGACCAAACCGCTGGATTTTCTAGCGCTTTACCGGCCTGACAAGCATCATTGAGATCGGATATAACCGAGAATGGATTGAACATAAAATAACCTCATAATGTCTCACGACATGAATTAAAAATTAAACAACAGTTAGTGTAAAACTTCCCCAAAATAAACCTTCAACGCTCGTTATATCAAATATATAAAGATTGGCGATGTAACATCCGGGGCTTAATCCAGCGTCACCCAATTTAATAATCAGCATTGCAGGATTGGTAAAATCAAAAAATGTGGGATGTGTTGCACTATCAATTAAAGTAGACCCTACTTGCACTTGGCAACGCAAAATACTGGTGTGTACAATAGGAACGCCATCAATGGATAAAGCCATTTGAATTTTATTATCTCTGGCAGTATAGACAATTTCTTCAATTTCCATTTTTAACCCTAACTAATTTCGTATTTAGATGTTTTGCTCTGCACATCACTTATTTTAGTTTCTTATCTAAGGTTATGTTGATCAGTTTTGCTATTGATATCCAGTAAATCTGTCTCTGAAATAATACTGTGCTGAGCCGTTTTGTCGTTTATAGCATAGATATTTGATAAATTCGTTATATAAAACACACCTATTTGAAACTTAAAAAACAGTTTGCATAAATTAAAAGCAGTTGCCGTTTCATTCATTGTAAGAAATGCAGTCATATTTTCCGAAACAACGTCAACAGCGTTTCCAGCTTCAGCTACAAAAACTAGAGCAGACATTGTTTCAGATTGGGTGCTAATAGCTAATCCTGATTCAGAAACGCTAGCTGTAGCACTCATGCTTTTAGAAGATGTATCTATGGCATTTCCATTTTCATTAATATTTATTACAAAGACCTGTACGCCAAGCGTAGCAAAAGGCTTTTTTGATATGGGAGATATGCCAAACATTACTCAACTACTTCTTATTTTGGCATAGCTTCAACTTGTGGCACAGCTTGTTCTTTTACTTTTTCAATAAGCTCAGCCACTTGTGCATAAGGTGCTTGGCCTAACGCTTGTAGGATTAAGTTAATTTCTTGTACGCTTAAGTTTAAATCAATCATTTTTATATAGTCCAAGGTAATGGTGGAGTGACGATAGGCGGGTTAATTTGTGCTTCTATTTGGCCAGCAACAGACTTTTCATAAGCCGCTACTTGTTCTTCCCCCAGTGCTGTTTTAGTCCAAGCGACAACTTCATCCAAAGTTAAGTCAGCGAAAGGTGTGTAACTTGTTTTAGCAGGGTCAACTTCAAATGACGCTGTGCCGTA
>CAIZMK010000096.1 GCA_903934035.1 uncultured Methylococcaceae bacterium | reverse complement strand
GTCAAAAACACGCGTAATATCGGCAAAAAAGATTTAATACATAATCACTATCAACCTAACATTGAAGTCGATCCACAAACTTATGCGGTACGTGCTGATGGACAGTTATTGACCTGTGAGCCTGTGGCTGTTTTGCCATTTGCACAACGGTATTTTTTGTTTTAAGAATGAAGATTCACTGCCCAAAGTTAAGTCATTGTGGGGCGAGTTAGTTCGTTTTATATTATTTTTATCTTTGAGAGAAGGGTTGACATTAAGTATGTTAAATCGTAGTTTTGACTTTCATTAAAAAGGAGATTGTTATTATGCAAACACTCAAGGCCAGCGTAGCCCGTGCAAATTTTTATCGACTTATTGATGAAACGGCAGAATCTCATCAGCCGATTATTATTTCAGGGAAACGTAGTAGTGCGGTTCTAATATCTTCAGAAGATTGGAGCGCTATTCAAGAAACGCTTTTCCTGCTAGCTGTACCAGGGATGCGTGAATCTATTAAGGAGGGTATGGCAGAACCTCTTACAGAAAGCGCAACGGATCTTGATTGGTGAATTGGCATATTGTTTATGCCAAGCAAGCACTTAAAGACGCTAAGAAATTGGCGTCTAGTGGGCTAAAGCTTAAGGGACAGGAAATACTGACTATTCTTGTCAATGATCCCTTCCAAAATCCACCGCCTTATGAAAAGCTGGTAGGTGATTTGAACGGTGCCTATTCACGACGCATCAATATTCAACATCGGCTTGTTTATCAAGTATTCATCGAAGAAAGAATTGTGCGAGTGTTGCGTATGTGGACGCATTATGAGTGAAAGAACAAGCTGAGGCAGTTTCCCCCCCTTTTTTTAAAAGTGGAATTTTAAAAATCATTGTATTCAAGATTGTTAAACATGTTCCTAAGGTTAATACCAAAATATCTTCTAAAATTTAATAAATAACCAATATCTTGCTTTAATTGACACCTCTCTAATGACTACTATGTTGAAATTGACTGAACTTGCTACACCTGAAACTCAAGCTGATGATGTCTTAACCTTGCCTTTTGAATATCGTCAGAAAAGTCGCTTGCCTGCGCTAACAGATGGTGGCGTTAAAGTGGGTGTGTTTTTGCCACGAGGCCATCGATTGCTCTCAGGCGTTATTTTGACAGGAGCCGAACGCTTTAAAGTACTAATAAAAGCGGCACCAGAAACCGTTTCGGTGGTGTGTTCTGATGATGCTTTGCAATTTGCTCGTGCTTGTTATCATCTTGGCAATCGTCATGTCGCTTTACAGATTTTACCCGGAGAACTGCGCTATTTAACTGATCATGTTTTAGACCACATGGTTGAAGGTTTAGGTTTAGCGGTCAAACATGATGTTATGCCTTTTGAGCCAGAAGCGGGTGCTTATCATAGTCATGATTAATGATCTTGCCCTGTTGCGCTTGCTACAACTAGTGAGCCCCGGTTTACCCATTGGTATGTATAGCTATTCGCAAGGTTTGGAGCGCGCTATTGATGATGGTTTAGTCACCAATGCTGATGAAGTCGAAGAGTGGCTAGAAGGTTTGCTTAAACAGGGTTTAACACAACTCG
>CAIZMK010000095.1 GCA_903934035.1 uncultured Methylococcaceae bacterium | reverse complement strand
TATGCTGCACGTTAATCAAGCAAAATACCTAGAAGACTACCGCGTATGGCTATCTTTTGATAATGGCATTAGCGGTGAGATTGATTTATTCCATGAATTATGGGGCGAAATGTTTGAGCCGTTAAAAGATAAAGCATTATTTTCAACCGTCAGATTAGATGCAACATTAAGAACTATTACATGGCAAAACGGCGCTGATTTAGCACCTGAGTTTTTATTAGAATTATTAGAGAAAAAATGAAAAATCCAAGTCAGGACCATAGGATGCGCTGAACAAAGTGAAGCGCATCGTTTATGAGCTTGAATGATGCGCCTCCTAGCGTTTGCACATCCTATGCACTATGTTGCGCGCACAAGCTAAACCGCCGCCAAATAACTAACCTGTCCCTAAATGGCTGAAATAACCAATTGTTTTCCAAGCGCCTCTAATGCCTTAGACATTCCCTGTATCTTAACCTTACAATGAGGCTCAAACATACGGCGCACTGATTTTTCATTAACTTGCAAACGCTTAGCTAATTCAGTTTTAGTTATTTTTTGCTCGCGCATAGCTCGATATAACAACGCCTTTATTTGAGTTTCAACAGGTGGTGATATAAGGTACTCACCCATTAATAGCTGAGTAGGTGCTGGAAAATCAAGATTATCATTAATCCGTAAAGCAAAGCTTTCATCTAAAGCATCTCTAGCTTCACTTAAGGCATGTTCAATTGTGTCGCCTTGCGTGATAACTTCTGGCAAGTCTCGACAAGTGACTACATAACCACCCTCGTCATCAGGCGATAACAAGACCGCATAATAAAAATCATTCATTGAGTTCATCCTCATTAATGCCTAACTGATTCATCATGGCATGATATGTGCCCTTCTTAAGCTCATCTTTTGGATTGCGAACAATCGTAAAATTTAAACCAAAATATAGGGTTATATGGCTGCCTTTATCTCGCTTTTCGTCAACTCGAACAACGATTCTTTTTCGTTTTCCGAGCACTTTAACTTTTTTTTATAAATTCGCTTCCTTTCATATTTTTACTTCCTAGTTAAATAATCAAGCTAGAGCACATTATCGGGCAATATTGACCGAATTGATAGTTTTTTTTACCACCGCCAAATAACATCCCCATGCCGGTCGTGGTTTGCAACCCCGACTGAAACATTTGGATGCTTCAAGATAACTGGGTACGGTGCAAAGAAATAAAACCTTTATTAACCATTGAACCGCTGGAATAATTCACTATGCTGCACGTTAATTAAGCATAATATCTAGAAGACTACCGCGTATGGCTATCTTTTGATAATGGCATTAGCGGTGAGTTTGATTTATTCTTCATTAAGCAAGAGCATCTTGTGGCAAGTCGTAGCTAAAGCCACTCCCACTGCCTACAAAAAACCTTAACTTAATGATATTGGCAAACTAAGCAAGTAGCCGTGAAGTGACGTAGTAGAATTGCGGAAATCATTGCCCAAAAACCTCGATTCCGTGTTACTCCATAGAGACTACTTGCTACTTGCTCGTTTTAATCTTTAGCCCAATTTTCAAGATTAAGGTTTGGAATTCTAGTAAAATGTTTTTCATTATTTGTTATCAAGGTAAGTCTGTTAGATACTGCGATTGCTGCAATCATAATATCGGCATCCAAAATAATATTACCCTGCTGTTTTAATTCCGCCTTAATCATGCCGAATAACTGCGCTGATTCCGCATTAAAATTAACTAATGCCAGTTTTTTACTAACTACTTGAATCGCTAGTAAGTTTTTATCTTTTTGGGCTGAATTGTATGCGCCAAAATATAGTTCAGCATGAGAAATAACCGAATAACCCTGTTGTTCCAAGCCGATAGCTAGGGCTTTTTTCTCTATAGATTTATTGCCTTTAAGCCAATAAATGAGGGTGTCGGTATCCAACAAATACTTCATAAAACAATATCTCGCGCGGATGTTCTACTATTTACAATTTCTTGCAAAATTTCATCACCAGAACGTGAATCTTGCCAGAGTCCACATAATCCAGTTTGGTTGCTTGCATTATCGACATCGTTAATACCTTCTTCTTGAGCAATCGCTTTGATGAGCCATTGCGCCAAACGTAGTTTGTCTATGTGATTAAGTTGGCTAATCAAGGGGATACATTCGCTATAAGTTGTTATCATCGTTGTTCTCCAGTTTGTACGTTAATATAAGCTAACGCTGTTGGTTCATCGGTTTCAATGGTGATTTCTACGGCACGTTTGGCAGCGGCCTCCATACCGATCGGGGTTTGCAACCCCGACTGAAACGTTTGGATTTTACGATAGCTTTGGAAACCTGAGTAATGGGGTTATAAACTCCGTCATGCTTTGTAAATATCTGATTGCATAAAAAGGCAGCCCGGTAGGGTGGGGTTAAGTAACTTGAACCTCATCGAGCTAAATAGTCACAAAAGATTAATGTATCCAATTTTCAGCTACAACACCCGGATACCTAGCAAAATCTTTTAAATTGTTTGTTACCAAAATCACTTTCAATGACAAGGCGTGTGCAGCAATCAATTTATCAAGATGATCTTGCTTACTATCACGCGTTGCCATACGAATTGAACCATATGCCACACTGGCATTTGAATCAAAAGGAACGACTTTAATATCTTGAATTAAATTAAACAAATTCCTTTGCTCTTTTTCTGAATCAAGCGATCTAGCAACACCGTATTCTAGCTCAGCATAGGTTATGGCAGACATAACGACATCCCCCACATAGCATTTAGCAAAGCGCTCAGCGACCTCCTTAGGTTGATTCTTCATCAAATAAATACATATATTTGTATCAAGCATGTATATAGCCATTAAAGCATATCTCGTTCAATTTGCTCATGATCTTCCCGACCTCCACTCATAAAATCATCTGAGAAACTAGCAAACTTCTCTAGAACATTATTTAATGGCTGACGAGCAGGACGAATGATAATTTCATCACCTTTTCGCTCAATTTCAAGTGGTATATCATTACGTTCGTATGCTAAATCAGATGGAATACGTACCGCTTGTGAGTTTCCATTTTTAAATAGGCGTGTGGTGTGCATTTCACTATCCTAAAGAATTAATTTAATAAATAAATTACACTAAACCCATAATATTGTAAACACATGGATGTACGTATAGTTCAATAAGAGCCCGGTAGCTTGGAGTGAAGCAACGCGACCCCCAAAAAGTTGCGTGTTGCGTTGGGGTTCGTTATTACTCACCCCAACGAGCTATTGCATAACACCTTGCTTTAATGAGAAGGCTGCGTCATGGATGGCTTCTGATAAAGTGGGACGGGCATGGATAGTTCTTGATAAATCTTCGCTACTGGCAGAAAACTCCATAGCAAGCACGGCTTCTGCAATTAATTCAGATGCTAAAGTACTCATAATATGAATGCCTAATATCTTATCGCTAGCAGCGGAAGTAATAATTTTAACCATACCATCGGTTTTTCCAGTAGCCTGAGCACGAATATTTGCATGTAATGGAAAACTACCGACTTTAATAGCCACTCCAGCAGCGCGTAAGTCTTGTTCTGTCTGCCCTACCCAGGCAATTTCAGGGCCGGTATAAATAACACTAGGAAGGTTTTCATAATTGATAGGTGTATATTGCCCTGCGATAAATTCTGCAACAAACACACCTTCTTCTATTCCTTTATGAGCAAGCATAGGGCCATGTAAAGTTAAATCCCCAATCGCATAAACGCTAGGTAAATTGGTGCGGCAGTTCTTATCAACATAAACATAGCCATTTTCATCTAATAACAAATCTGCTTCGGGTGCTGCCAACATCATTGAATTAGGTTTTCGACCGCAGGCCACTATCAACTTATCTACGCGTAAATTATGGGTGCCTTCCTGATCTTGATAATCTATGCAAACTTTTTTGTTAAGCGTTTTTGCTGAGATAACACGCGCCCCTAACCTTATATCTAAACCTTGTTGAGTAAATATACGGTAGGCTTCTCCAGAAATTTGTTGATCAACCACTGATAAAAAGTCTTCTTGAGCTTCTAAGAGTATGGTTTTAGCACCTAATCTATTCCAAATACTGGCCAACTCTAGCCCTACAACACCAGCACCGACAATGGCTAATTTTTTAGGGAGCGTTTGTAGATTTAAAGCGCAGATTGAATCAATAATTGTTTCATTATCTACCGGCACATTATCTAGCTTCATCGGTGAGGAACCCGTAGATAAGATAATATGCTTAGCCGTCAATATTGACTTAACTTGCTTATCAGTCGAAATAACTTCTACTTGCCTTGCGTTTAATAATCGCGCTTTAGCTTGAATATGATCTATACCATGATGCACCAAAGACTGAGCCATATTATGACTAATGTCTGCAATCACTTTGTTTTTACGCTGAATCATTTGTGGAAGATTAAGTGAAATGGCTTCAGCATAAATACCATGCTTAGCTATATCATGATTTAGCTGATGATAAAGCTTTGCTGATTGCAGCAACGTCATTGAGGCAACACTCCCTGCATTAAGGTGCGCGCCTCCCAATTGGCTTTGACCTTCTTTATTTCGCCAATTATCGATACAAGCCGTTTTAAAACCTAATTGAGCACATCGTATAGCACTAGCAAAACCAGCAGGGCCAGCACCAACAATAATCACATCATAATGGCTAGTACTTTTAGTAGACATGAACTTAAATATTTAGCAAAAGATGAGCAGGAGACTCTAAACATTCTTTAATCGTTACTAAAAATTGTACAGCTTCTCGACCATCCACTAAACGATGATCATAAGATAAAGCTAGATACATAATGGGTCTGATTACGATTTGTCCGTTTTCTACCACTGCGCGTTCTTTAATGGCATGCATACCTAAGATTGCACATTGAGGCGGATTTAATATAGGTGTTGATAACATAGAACCAAACACCCCACCGTTTGTGATGGTAAAGGTACCGCCTTTTAAATCATCATAGGTTAAGCTACCTGCTTTGGCCTTAGCTCCAAAATCAGAGATACTTTTTTCAATACCAGCAAAATCAAGTTGATCGGCATCATGCAATACCGGCACAATTAAACCGCGTGGTGTGCTTACCGCAATACCTAAGTCATAGTAACCGTGATAAATAATGTCGTTATCATCAATAGAGGCATTGATAGCTGGAAAACGTTTTAAAGCTTCAATTGAGGCTTTAACAAAAAACGACATAAAGCCTAATTTCACTTCATGTTTTTGTTCAAATCGGGTTTTATACTGATTACGTAGATCAATCACATTTTGCATATTGACTTCATTAAAGGTAGTCAACATCGCGGCATTTTGTTGTGCTTGTAAGAGACGCTCGGCAACCTTCGCTCTCAAGCGCGTCATAGGCACGCGCTGTTCTGGACGCAAATTAGAGGCTATAGTTGATGAAGTGACTAGCGGGATACTAATTTGACTTTGCTCTTTTTCTTTAGGTGCAGGTTCTGTTATCTCGGCTTGTTGATCAAGATGCTCTAATACATCTGTTTTAGTCAATCGACCATTTTTTCCTGTGCCTTTGATGATGCTTGGATCTAAAGTATTTTCATGAATCAGTCTACGCACAGAAGGACTTAACGGAATATCGTCACCATTAAAGTTTGTAGCTTTAGACTGCTCAGTAGGCGATGGAGAACTCACCGGCTTTTGTGCAGATTGAATATCCAGCACCGCCAATATTTCGCCACCCGTTACGATAACACCATCTTCTTTAAGTATTTGTGTTAATACACCAGACTCTGGAGCAGGAACTTCTAAAACAACTTTATCAGTTTCCAAATCAACGAGATTTTCGTTTTTAACAACGAAATCTCCAACTTGTTTATGCCATGTTATCAATGTAGCATCAGAAACAGATTCGGGCAGTTGGGGTACTAAAATGTCGATACTCATGTTATTTTCCTGAAGATTTTCCGTATAAGGCTGCTTGAACCACAGCTTTTTGTTGTTCTATATGAATATGGAATTTACCAACGGCAGGAGCCGCAGAAGCGTCTCTTCCAGCATAAGTCAAACTGACATCAGCAGGTAAATTATCCATAAAGTGATGTTTAGATTGATACCATACCCCTTGATTTTTTGGCTCTTCCTGACACCAAATAAATTCTTTTAACTGAGGATACTTTGCCACTTCTGCTCTAAACAATTTATCAGGAAATGGATAAAGCTGCTCTATTCTGGCAATGGCAATATGTTGCAACTCATCTTGCTGACGTGCTTCTATTAAGTCGTAATAAACTTTACCTGCACATAACACAAGGCGGGTTATCTTTTTAGGATTAACTTTATCTTGTTCACCAATTAGAGGATGAAATTGCCCCTCTGTTAAATCTTCTAAACTTGAAACTGCCATTTTATGTCGTAACAAACTTTTAGGACTCATCACTATCAAGGGTTTTCGATAGTTACGCAACAACTGGCGACGTAATAAATGAAAAATTTGAGCAGGCGTGGTTGGGGTACAAACTTGCATATTATGCTCGGCACACAGTTGTAAATAGCGCTCTAATCGTGCTGAAGAATGCTCCGGACCTTGGCCTTCAAAGCCATGAGGCAACAACATTACTAAACCACATAAGCGCCCCCATTTTGTTTCACCCGAACTAATAAATTGATCAATAACAACTTGAGCACCATTAGCAAAATCGCCAAATTGCGCCTCCCAAACTACTAAAGTATTGGGCATAGTAGAACTGTAACCGTATTCAAATCCTAATACTCCAGCCTCGGATAATAGCGAGTCAAAAATTTGCGCACGGCCTTGATCTTTATCCAAATGTCTAATCGGGGTATAAGTTTTATTACTCAATTGATTATGCAATACCGCATGTCTATGTACAAAAGTACCTCGACCAACATCTTGTCCTGTTAAGCGCACATGATACTTTTCTAATAAAAGACTGGCATAAGCTAAATTCTCCGCAAACCCCCAATCCACGGGCATGGCACCCGCTGCCATTTTGCGACGATTTTCCATCACCTTAGAAACACGAGGATGTAATTCAAATCCGGCAGGCAGCCTTTGCATTCTGTCGTTACAGTAACGTAATTGGTCCCTAGATATTGCTGTTTTACAAGGAATATCCCAGTTTTTACCGTAAAAATCATCCCATTGATTGCTATAAGAGTAACTTGAATCAGGCAATACCGGCCTAGAAACGACGGCACCCTCGTCTAGCAAGTTTTGATAATCTTGCTCCATTTTTGAGGCTTGCTCTACCGTTAATAACGATTCGTTAATAAGTTTTTGCGCATAAATTGTCCGTGTAGTGTCATGTGCACGGATTTTTTTATACATAAGAGGCTGAGTCGTTGCAGGCTCATCGGCTTCGTTATGACCCAAGCGGCGGTAGCAAACCAAGTCAATTACTACATCCTTATTAAAGGTCATACGATAATCGAGAGCTAGTTTAGTGACAAAAATCACTGCCTCAGGATCGTCTCCATTAACATGAAAAACGGGGGCTTGAATCATGCTAGCAACATCAGTGCAATAAAGGGTAGATCTAGCATCCTCTGCGTTACTGGTGGTAAAACCAATCTGATTATTGATAACAATATGTACAGTCCCGCCTGTGTAAAAGGCACGAGTTTGCGACATATTCAAGGTTTCCATAACAATGCCCTGCCCTGAAAATGCCGCATCACCATGAATAAGAATAGGAACGACTGTATTGACACCCTCAGGCCCCGTTCTATCTTGACGTGCTTTAACTGAGCCTTCCACGACCGGATTGATAATTTCTAAATGAGAGGGGTTAAAGGCTAATGTTAAATGAACTGCGCCCCCAGGAGTTTCTACATCTGAAGAGAAGCCTAAATGATATTTCACATCTCCCGAACTCACACCAGGTGACAATGTAGAAGTACCTGTAAATTCGTCAAACAAGGTGGCGGGGCTTTTACCTAAAATATTAACCAGTACATTTAAACGACCCCGATGCGCCATGCCAATCACTATTTCTTTAACGCCTTTATCGCCAGCTCCCTGAATGAGTTCATCAAGAATAGGAATTAAAGACTCACCACCTTCCAGAGAAAAGCGTTTTTGACCGACAAAGCGATTATGTAAATGACTTTCAATCCCCTCGGCCGCTGTCAGTAATTTCAATAACCAGCGTTTTTTATCGGGATCCGTTATTAAGTTAAGCTTAGAGCTTTCTAAACGATTGATAAGCCAGCGTCTAATTTGAGTATCGGCGATATGCATAATCTCAGAGCCTATGCTGTCGCAATAAATAGCCTTCAAATTAGCAATAATTTCACGTAGCGTTAAGTGATCAACATTGCCATACAATGCGCCAGAATCAAATAAGGTATCCATATCCAATTCTGAAAGACCGTAATAGGAGGGATCCATGTCGGCTGGTTGTATCGCCGCTTTACCTAAAGGATTGGTGTTAGCTATTTGATGACCACGAACACGATAATGATTAATCAATCGAGAAACTGAGGCTTGTTTTTTAACACTGGCTTCGGTAAAACCTTGTAATTTGGCAAGCCGATCTTGAGATTTAATGGCCAGTTGCGCAAAACGTTCAACTATGGGGCTATGTGCCGTCTCATAGCTATGACCATTATGAATACCCTTGAATACTTTTTGCCAACTCAGCTCAACTGACTCAGGATTTTCTAAATAACATTCATATAAATATTCTATGAAACTAGCGTTACTGCCTTGTAAAGAGGAAGATTCTTGAAACAATTTAAGCAGTTCAGTCATTTGATATCCAAATATATTCAGTTTGTTCTGGCGTTATATTAATAGCTGAAATCTCACATTGCTAATATTTTATAAAATTTGTTGCTGATGCGAGTGTAAGACACTTAAAAAAACATTTTAATGACATAGATAAAAATGCTCATAAAGTCGACTTAATTAGAAAAATAAGAAAGCTTCCAGTTATATTTCCCTTTATGAGGACTATCAGCTTAACAAGGCACTAAGCGTTTGCATAGGTCGGGTTAGGCTCTAGCCGCAACCTGACTCACTCAGGTTTTTTAAGCAAAACTCATGAGTTTTGACTCCTAAAAGCAATGCACAACTTGTGGCTTAACTGTGTGTCGCTTTGCAATGGAGTCAAAACTCACGAGTTTTGACTCCTAAAAGCAATGCACAACTTGTGGCTTAACTGTGTGTCGCTTTGTAATGGAGTCAAAACTCACGAGTTTTGACTCCTAAAAGCAATGCACAACTTGTGGCTTAACTGTGTGTCGCTTTGTAATGGAGTCAAAACTCACGAGTTTTG
>CAIZMK010000094.1 GCA_903934035.1 uncultured Methylococcaceae bacterium | reverse complement strand
TCATTAAATATTAGTGATCTATGATTTATAAAAATCCCCCTCGATCCCCATTTTACAAAGGGGGAAGCCAAAAATGAAAATACTTTCACAACCTAGATAGCGTAACTCGACAAAAGGCCACCATTAATAATCTCTAGCAAGGTGCAATACGGCTATCGCCTATTGCACCCTAAAGCCATAGGTATCTACACAAATAATTGTTAGCATTCCCACGCAAGAACGATAACCTTTTGACAAAGATCGTAGGGGCTTATGCAATACGCCCCTACGGTGTTTTTTTATCGTTTCCACGCCGATAAGAAACTTGTGTAGATACCTATGCCCTAAAGGCTAAAGAATATAGGTATCTACGCAAATAAAAAGCAGCATCATTCGGGCAGTTCAATCTTGCATGAGTACACATAAATTTGGGAAATCATACTGTAGGGGCGAATCTGTCGCCCCTACAGCATCTAAAAACCATATGCATAGGGACAGGCCGCGACCCGCCCCTAGAATTCACAGAATTACTTTTTCAAAGCTTTTGCAAAAGCATTAGCCATTAAACTGTTGTTTGGTGCTGGCGCTGCTACCTGTTTAGGCTTATGTACAGGTTTAGTGCTAGTGCGTTCTGATTTAATTTCAGAGGGATCGACATCTGATTTCATCGAAAGAGAAATACGCTTACGCAAAGCATCGACCTCTAATACTTTAACTTTAACGAGATCACCGGTTTTTACTGCTTCCCGTGGATCTTTAATGAAAGTATCTGATAAATGTGAGATATGTACCAAACCATCTTGATGTACGCCAATATCGACAAAAGCACCAAAGTTAGCCACATTTGTGACCACACCATCCAAACGCATACCAGGCTCTAAATCGGTAATTTTCTCGATACCGGCTTTAAAAGCGACGCTTTTAAACTCTGGCCTAGGATCGCGACCGGGCTTTTCTAGTTCTTGCAAAATATCAGTGACTGTCGGTAAACCAAAATGTTCATTGGTGTAATGGGCGGGATTGAGTGTGCGTATAAAACCACTTTGACCGATTAAGTCTCGGATAGATTTACCGGTACTGCTGATAATTGCTTCAACGACTGGGTAAGCTTCAGGATGCACGGCAGAAGCATCTAGCGGATTATCACCATTCATCACTCTTAAAAAACCCGCCGCTTGTTCGTAAGCTTTATCGCCTAAACGTGGCACTTTCTTTAATTGTTTACGATTAGCAAAGGGGCCATTTTCATCACGAAAAGCCACTATATTTTCACTCACACTTGCCGATAAACCCGATACTTGCTTTAACAAGGCTACCGAAGCAGTGTTCACATCTACACCCACGGCATTCACGCAATCCTCAACGACTACATTTAAGCCTCTGGCCAATTGAAACTGATTCACGTCATGCTGATACTGCCCAACGCCTATGGCCTTAGGATCAATTTTAACTAATTCAGCGAGCGGATCTTGTAAGCGTCTAGCAATTGAAACAGCACCGCGCAATGACACATCTAAGTTAGGAAATTCTTTAGCTGCTAATTCAGAGGCCGAATAAACCGAAGCACCGGCTTCTGAGACGGTAATTTTAGTAAACTTAAGCTGGTTATGATATTTCATAACCTCAGCAACTAATTGATCGGTTTCCCTAGAACCTGTGCCATTACCGATACTGACTAAATCAACCTGATGTTGGTCTATGTGCTTTGCCAAAGTGGCGATAGATTCATCCCATTGTTTACGCGGTGGATGAGGATAAATAGTATCAGTCGCCAACAATTTACCGGTAGCATCAACGATAGCCACTTTAACGCCCGTGCGGATGCCGGGATCTAAACCCATAGTGGCTTTAGGGCCTGCGGGCGCGGCTAATAGTAAATCTTTTAAATTACTCGCAAAAACCCTAATCGCTTCTAATTCAGCGGCTTCACGTAATCTTAGTTTTAGATCTAAATCGATTCGAGTAAATAGTTTAATTTTCCAAGCAAATCTAGCCGTTTCTGCAAGCCAAGCTTCAGCGGGTTTTGACAAGTCTTTAACATTTAAGTACTGCGCGACAAATTGAGCACATAAGGCGTGCTCTTCTTTATCCTCAACGCCAGGCTTAAGCGTTAAGCTTAAAAAATCTTCATTGCGACCTCGAAATAAAGCTAAGGCACGATGTGAGGGGATTTTATTGATAGCTTCTTGGTAATCAAAATAATCTTTAAATTTCTCAGCAGCTTGTTCTTTTCCGGCAATAACGGTCGCATGAATAGCGCCTTTTTGCCAGACTCGTTCGCGTAATTCAGCCAATAATTCTGCGGCTTCGGAAATACGCTCCATAATAATCTGCCGCGCACCTTCTAAAGCTGCGCTGATATCAGGCACTGCTTTATCACTATCGATATAAGCTGCTGCAATTTGCTCGGGAATTAAATTTCTATCATCTAATATCGCATCAGCTAACGGTTCTAAACCAGATTCACGAGCGATCTGCGCTTTAGTACGACGCTTAGGTTTGTAAGGTAAATATAAATCTTCAAGCAAGGTTTTGGTATCAGCTTCATTAATGGCTAACTCTAAAGCGGCCGTTAATTGGCCTTGAGACTGAATACTGTCCAATATGGTTTTGCGCCTATCATTGAGTTCACGCAAATAAATTAAGCGCTCTTCAAGTTGCCTTAGCTGAGTGTCATCTAAGCCACCGGTGACTTCTTTACGATAACGAGCAATAAAAGGCACGGTTGCCCCTTCATCCAATAAGGCCACGGCGGCACTTACTTGTTTGCTATTAACAGATAATTCTTCAGCGATGCGTTTAATTACGTCCATTCTTTAACTTCTTAAGGCTCAAAAAAGGCGTCATTGTAACAGCTTCATCAGAATTATTTTCGTTCCAACGCATGAACAAAAATATTGTGATGATAGCTTGTAGGGGCGTATTGCATACGCCTATATAAAAACGTCTATCACATTGGTTTTTTGATGTTGGGCGCATGCAATACGCCCCTACGATGTTTTTATCGTTCCTACACCGATAAGAGTTGGTCGGGTTAGCGATAGCGTAACCCGACCTACAATTGTGCCAGTATTTCGCTAATTTACTTGTGAAGATACCTAAGCTCTACACTCACTTTGAACGGATTATCACACCTAAAATGACTAGCGATTAAAGATGTCTTGCTAAAGCCTTATAGGTATTACTACGAATTGTTAAGCCGTTGTTTTTCTATAAACTGAGTTTCGCACATAAGCCATTAATCCTAGGGATAAATCATGTCAAACTCTAATTCAAATACAACATTCAAAACAACTAACAATCTTGATTTCAAATACTTATCTATTAGTGATGAGGCAAATCAAACATTCTTAGAATCTGCCATTCTTATTAATCGCCTTCAATATGAAGAACAATTGCTTAAATCAAGAATACGAAAGATCAGTGAAATATTTAATTTTTAACATTGTATCGATTTATTAGAATTAGTTATTAGTCTTTCTAGCTGATAATACCTCTCTGTTCATTTCACTACTTTTAAAGCCCACTAAATACACCGACATACCTTAAAATCTGATTTTTTGTATACAGTGCGCTTTAGTTTTATAGAACTTAAATACCATTACGATTAAACACCACATCAAGTAAGTGATATACTAAAAGTAAGCTTAGTAGAAATACCCCCTAACTCTATGAAGCATTGAGGTTTTAATTAATATAAAGTCAACTATGACCCGATCTATAACGCCAAAATCACTTAAAACCTCCTTCTTATATTCACTTTTAAGCATAGTGTTTATTTTCGGCTTTGCAGAAGCGATGATGATGATGCTTTTAGAGATGCTTTCAAACCTTGGCATAGTGCTGATTCCCATACAATCTACCTTGATCGATGTAGCAGGACTTACCTTAATCAGTATACTGCCAACTTGGTGGCTTATTTTGCGACCCTGGGCCGTCAAGTTCAAACTACAACACGACACTAACATTGCACGATTAAACGAAAATCAGCAACTGCTACAAGCTGTCAATAACCATGCTCTAGTGAGCATTACCGACTTATCAGGCACTATTACCTATGTTAATGATTTGTTTTGTAAGGTTTCTGGTTACAGTGCTACTGAATTATTAGGACAAAACCACCGAATTGTTAAATCTGGTCATCATCCTGATGAGTTTATGCGTGATATGTGGCTTAATCTTAGCAAGGGTCAAGCCTGGCAAGGCGACATTTGTAACCGCTCTAAACTAGGTCATTTGTATTGGGTTGCTACCACCATTACACCGATGTTTGATGAAAATGGCGAACCTGAGCACTATATATCCATCCGACACGACATCACCCGCCTTAAAAAGAAAGGAACGCAGCTGACCATAATTGGCACAGCATTAGAAGCCAGTACCGATATGGTCTTCATTACAGATTTACAAGGGCTTATCTGTTACGCTAATCCCGCTTTTTATACGTTTACCGGTGCAGAACCCGATACATTAATCGGCATAAAACCCTCAAAACTAGATCATCCGAAAGCCGACTCCAACCTACTGACTAACATGAGACAGAGTCTCTCTAAAGGCCATAGCTGGACTAATCGTTTACTCAGTCAGCGTAACCAGTTTAGCACCACATCAAGCCCAACTGATTGTTGGCTTAATATTAGCATCACACCTATACGAGCTGATGACGGTAAACTATTAGGTTATGTGCAAATTCAAAGCGACATTACTCATCGTTTCAATAATGAGTTGATGCAACAACAAGCTCAAAAGAATCGGGCTAATCGCTTATTTTTTTCTGAGATATTGCAACAAATTCTTCCATTATCAGAGCGTGGTAAGCAGGTACTCACTAGATTATTTAGCCTAAAAGACTTTAATTTATTGTCTAAAGGCATAATTTATTCTAAAAACCAAAGCTTAAACAACTTATTCCCTCTGTCTATAATAGGTGAGCTTAACAACCTTAATAACAGCAACTTATATGAACAATGTGTGGCGGTTACCCTGAATCAAGAACCCAATGTAATCGGTCACTGTCATTGTGACTCACATCCTGAAGCACATGGTCATTATCTTACCCCCATTATTGCTAATGGTAATTGCCTAGGTGTACTCGCATTAGTTACCCCAAGCAAGCCCTTACATAACTCAGAACTATTGACTTTACTCAATCAAATTGCTGACTTATTTGCTTTAGAACTTTTAAAAGACGCTGCCCAGCAATCAGCCGAGGCAGCTCGAGACACTGCCGAACAGGCTAGTAAAGCGAAATCTGAGTTTTTGGCTAATATGAGTCATGAAATTCGTACACCTATGAATGGCGTGCTCGGTATGCTAGATGTATTACACCAAACCAGTCTGCAAGGTTATCAAGTAGAAATACTCGAGGTTATCCAAGACTCTGCTAATTCATTACTGGACATTATTGAAGATGTACTGGATTTCTCAAAAATAGAAGCTGGAAAACTAGAACTTGAGCAAGCACCAGTTGTTGTGCGCGAAGTTATCGAAAAAAGTGCCGCCATGCTTAATCGTATAGCTATTAATAAAGGCGTGGCGCTAACCATCTATACTGATCCTGAATTACCAGAACTGGTACAAGGCGATGCAGCTCGTTTACGTCAGATAGTTGTTAACTTTACTAACAACGCCATTAAATTCTCCAGCCAAAAGGCAGATTTAGGCTTGGTTTCAGTCGAGGCCTTATTAATTGAGCGTCATGGACAACAGGCCATTATTGAAATCCGAGTTATCGACAATGGCATCGGCATGGAACCAGCCACACTAGACAAGCTATTTACCCCTTTTACTCAAGCTGATGCGTCTACCACTCGACGTTTTGGTGGTACTGGCTTAGGTCTCAATATTACTTATAATTTAGTACAACTTATGTCGGGCAGTATTGATGTAAAAAGTACCCTAGGCCAAGGTAGTACCTTTAGCGCACGCTTACCTTTTACCGTATTGGACAGCCCTCTAAATACTGAACATAGACCTTCCTCAATAGTAGGCCTTAACTGTTTAATCATTGGTGATTTAAAAAGCCAAACTCACTACTTCTCTAGCTATCTTAAATCTGCAGGGGCAATTGTTAGCCTAGTACCGGATTTATCGACTGCCTATCAGCAATCAGTGCCGGTTGAGGCTAGCCCTTGGATATGGCTAATAGCTAATGACGATGACATACAACCAGAGGAATTCCAGCAAGTAATCCAACACCCTTCAAACGTCGATATACGCTTAGTCGTAATTAGAGATGGACGGCGCAAACGGGTACGTCAAAATGAAGATAGTCGCCTAGTCCATATAGACAATAATATAATAACCCAGCAGCGTATTATTTTAGCTGTTGCTATGGCTGCAGGCCTTATGAAGGCGGAACCATCAGCACTCTCCCTAAATCAAACACGCGGTACTATTGAACCTCCCACACGCGAACAGGCTCTTGAACAAGGCCGATTAATTTTAGTGGCTGAAGACAATAAGACTAATCAAAAAGTTATCCAGCGACAATTGGCTATACTGGGTTTTGCTGCTGATATAGCAACCGATGGCCTAGAAGCCTTAAATCGTTGGCGCACAGAACGCTATCCATTACTATTAACAGATTTACACATGCCTACTATGGATGGTTATGAATTAGCAACCACTATACGCGCTGAAGAAGATCCCAATGATCCCTTAATCATCATCGCTTGGACAGCAAGCGTAGTAAGAAGTGAAGGTCAAAACTGCCTCTCTGCTGGCATGAATGACATTATTCGTAAACCCTCCTCTCAACTTGACTTAAAAACAATGTTGGAAAAATGGCTACCTATGAACTATAAACCTCTGATCCAAGACTCCATTAATAATAGCTCAGTTGAAACTAAAAGCTTACCGGCCATTAATATCAACACCTTAACAGCCTTAGTAGGTGATGACCCTGAGATTATCAAAGACTTTCTACAAGATTTTCATAGCAGCTTAACAATACTAACTGACGCTATAAAAGCTGAGTTTGATGCTGGGGATATAAAGAAATTGGGACTTAAGGCACATACTTTAAAATCTTCTGCGCGTTCTATGGGAGCGCTAAGATTAGGCGATATATGCAATGACATAGAATCTACAAGTAAATCCAGTAACACTATCACTGACTTCAATGAATATTTACAGGCTTTTAATTTAGAAGTGGCTACTGTAAATAGCGCTTTAGAAAACTTACTCAAATACTCATAAAACCTGTATTAAACTTTAATGAATTAAAGCCTTGCATATCATAACGCCCTCTCTACACAAGCATAGTTGTCTACACAAATTTCTTATCGGCGTGGAAACGATAAAAAAACACCGTAGGGGCTTATTGCATTCGCCCAACATCAAAAAACCAATGTGATAGACGTTTTTATAAGGGCGTATGCAATACACCCCTACGATCTTCACCACAAGGTTATCGTTCTCGCGTGGGTATGCTAACAATTATTTGTGTAGATACCTATGCTATTCAAGCATAGGTATCTACACAAATAAAAACCAACATCATTATGGCAGTTCATGTGACATAAATAGTCATATACCTCGGAAATCATATTGTAGGGGCGAATCTGTCACCCCTACAGATTATTTGCTTTCCCCCAGTCTTTAACTTAATGACATGGGAAGGACTAGGGTTTAAAAAAGGCAGCTAAGTGAATAGCTGCTTTAGTTTTAATCGTCAAGGCGTATACTGCATAGCCAAACTCAGTACCCACTCTAAAAGATAACTACAAAACTTTTGCAACGATTTATACTTTAGGCTAAACCTATATCTAGCGATAACATGTCCGCTTTTAATATTAACGAGGGCTATCGCAAATATTTATAAAAATTAATTAACAAACGTACATTTTAATGACAACCTCGATCCTGATAGCAACTGATAACATCAAAGATGCTCAATCTATAGAAACGCAACTAAACAAAGATTATAAAGATATCTTTGTTGTAATAGGCTCTCAATCACCGATAAGAGATTTTGATAGCAACAAACCCGACATATTAGTGCTTGCCTTTAAGTCGCTGGCCATGGCTGAAGACTATTATAGCGAGCTGTATCACAAGAGCACTCAAGTCACTAGTTATCCACATAGAAGCATATTATTATGCAATAAAGACGAACTAGAACTCGCCTATCAGGCTTGTAAACAAGAACATTTTGACGATTATGTTTTATTCTGGCCCACAGTGACTGATGACAATCAACTATCGATGGCCATACATCGTGCTCAGTTAACCCTAGAAAGGGCTAAAGCCTATATTGCTAACCGTGAACTTAGCAAACAGTCTCGTCACTTAAACAATTTAGATTCAAAATTTGAAGCGGGACTAAGCGCAGCCCACGAACACCTAGAAACTATTGATGGAACGACTCTAAAACTCAATCAAACGGCAGCTACCACTCTAACTCAATTGCTTGAGCGCCTTAACAACGGTGACTTTAATGCCTTTATTGACATCAAGGATGCCAACGGCTTCAAACAACTCTTAGAAAAATTCCAACATGACCTCATCGCTCAACATATCAGCCAAATTAATCAACCACTTAAGCAATTAAAAACCTGGTTACAAGAATTTCGTTCACAATTTGGCCCGCACTTTGAGTCTGTCCGTCTTTTAAAAGACTCAGCCCAAAAAATACCCCCTACCATTTTAGTGGTGGATGATGATAAGTTTGCACTGGACTTAAGCAAAGCGGCACTTATCAAAGAAAACTTTAACGTGACATTAGCGACTAGCGGCTATCAAACACTTAAGATATTAAGTAAACAACGCCCCGATCTTATTTTGATGGATATGAATATGCCGGAAATTGACGGTTTAGAGGCCACCCGTCGTATTAAAGCGATGGAGCAATTTAGCACTATTCCTATCATCATGGTAACTGGCAATAACACTAAGGCCGATGTGATCAATTGCTTGAAAGCCGGTGCTTCAGATTACATAGTGAAGCCTATCAGTCAGGGTACTTTGGTCGATAAAATAAATAGATTGTTACAGTAAGTGTTGGTTGCTTAATAATGCCTTGATAGGTCATCAAAAAGCCTAACAGCCAATAGCTTAGCTTTTGTAGGCTGAAATAAGACCACCCAAGCGCAGCGCGTGGTGGCGTTTTCGGCGAGGAATAGTGCCTGTAGACAATGACCGTCCATTTCAAAATCTACAGCGCCTATGCCGGAAACGCTTTACTCGCTACGCTCGAAAAGCCTTATTCAGGCCTACAACTGGTGTTATATTGCCATTCAGCGGTTTTAAAAAGCACCGTAGAGACAGGTCGCTACCTGTCCCTAGATTACGATCGGTCTATAGATTACATTCGAATTTAGCTATTCACGCCAGCCCCTCTTCTAATCTTCTGAACCGCCCCGAATCTTTGAGCGCATCATCAAGGCAATTATGCGATACTACGCAACTTTTATTGATTCAGTTGTACAGTTATTATAAGGAGTAAACATGGCAGCACTGGTTGGCATTATTATGGGTTCAACTTCCGATTGGGAAACCATGCACCATGCAGCAGATACCCTAGATCGTTTAGGAATTCCGTATGAATGCGAAGTCGTTTCAGCTCACAGAACACCGGATAAACTGTTTGCTTATGCAGAAACCGCCGAAGCTAAAGGCTTAGAGGTTATCATCGCTGGCGCTGGCGGAGCTGCCCATTTACCCGGCATGGCTGCTGCTAAAACAGTGGTGCCTGTGCTCGGCGTACCTGTCCAGTCTAAAGCCTTAAATGGCATGGATTCTTTACTCTCTATTGTACAAATGCCTGCAGGTATTCCCGTTGGCACCTTGGCTATCGGTAGAGCCGGTGCTATCAATGCTGCCTTATTAGCCACTGCTATTATCAGCAATAAACACACTCATTTTCGAGAGGCTTTACACGCCTTTAGAAACGAGCAAACCGAAAATGTGCTTGCCCATTCTGACCCTCGTGAGGAGTCTTTATGATAGTCGGAGTACTCGGTGCTGGCCAATTAGCACGCATGATCGCTTTAGCGGGCTACCCCTTAGGTGTTAAATTTGTTTTTCTCGATCCGTCTGCTGATGCCTGTGCCAATAGCTTAGGCGAACATTTACTCGGAGCTTATGATGACCCGCGCTTACTAGCTGAATTAGCTGAGCGTTCCGACATCGTCACTTATGAATTTGAAAACGTGCCTGCGCATGTCGCTGAATTTTTAGCCTCACACACCCAAGTGCACCCCGCTCCCAAAGCCTTAGCCGTTGCTCAAGATCGACTCATAGAAAAAACTTTTTTTAATGATATTGATATTCCAACCCCTGCCTATGCAGCTGTCGATAGCTTAGAAAGTTTAGAATTAGCCATGAACACTATCGGCTGGCCAGCTATTATCAAAAGTCGTACTATGGGCTACGACGGTAAAGGCCAATCTTTATTAAAAACACCCGATGATTTAGCCAGTGCATGGACACTTCTCCAAGGTGTACCAGCTATCGTTGAAGCCTTTGTACCTTTTAACCGCGAAGTCTCTATTATTGCAGCGCGTAATGTTTCTGGTGAGATGGTGTTTTATCCGCTGTCTGAAAATGTCCATCGTGCTGGCATTTTACGCGTGTCTCATCGTTGTGCTAATGACCCCATGCAAGCACAAGCCGAAGCTTATATCTCAAGTTTAATGACAGCCTTAGATTATGTAGGTGTCTTGGCCTTGGAATTATTTGAAGTGAACGGTCAATTAATCGCTAATGAATTTGCACCCCGTGTGCATAACTCAGGACATTGGACTATTGAAGGGGCTGAAACCAGTCAGTTTGAAAACCATTTACGCGCCATTTTAGACCTACCTTTAGGAGCAACAACGGCCGTTGGCAAAACAGCAATGATTAATTTTATTGGTGGCTTACCGACTACTCAAGAGTTATTGGCTATTCCTCATACTCATTTACACCTTTATGATAAAGAGCCCCGCAAAGGCCGTAAAGTAGCTCATGCTACGATTCGTACTGAGACTACTGAAGAATTAAACAG
This sequence comes from uncultured Methylococcaceae bacterium, assembly GCA_903934035.1. Lineage (GTDB taxonomy): Bacteria > Pseudomonadota > Gammaproteobacteria > Methylococcales > Methylomonadaceae > Methylobacter_C. The sequence continues at coordinate 42,145 of CAIZMK010000094.1, read as the reverse complement.
CTTGGTTGCACAACTTTGCGCCTTAGCTGATCAAGTTGATGATTGTTAATAACTAAAAATATAAAGTAAACCATGTTAGTACAAACTTAATCAACATCTTTGACAATTTTCGATGTTGGGTTACGCTATCGAAACCGTGAAAGTATTATGATTTTAGCTTCCCCCTTTGTAAAAGGGGGACTGAGGGGGATTTTTTGTGTTATAGGCTACTAACATTTAATGATTATTTTTAATAAACCCAATCTCCCCTAGACCCTCTTTGCTAAAGAGCATAGGTATCTACACAAATAATTGTTAGCATTCACATGCGAGAACGATAACATTGTGGTGAAGATCGTAGGGGCGTATTGCATACGCCCTTATAAAATAAGCTCTATAACATATAGACTTTCGATGTTGGGCGTATGCAATACGCCCCTACGGTGTTTTTTATCGCTAACCCAACCAACAATTAATTAATTAATTAAAGCAAACTATCATGGAAACTAAACCTCCTCTGCCTCCGTTTACCCTAGAGACTGCTCAACAGAAAATACAAGCAGCAGAAGACGCTTGGAATAGCCGTGACCCTGAGCGCGTCGCACTGGCTTACACTGTAGATTCAGAATGGCGAAATCGTAGCGAATTCTTTTCTGGCCGTGAAGCCATTAAAGCTTTTCTAAAACGTAAATGGGAAAAAGAACAAGATTATCGACTTAAAAAAGAGCTCTGGTGTTTTATGGATAATAAAATCGCTGTACGTTTCGAATATGAATGGCATGATAATGCCGGGCAATGGTTTCGAGCTTATGGTAATGAGAACTGGGAATTTGCCGACTCTGGTCTAATGCAACGTCGCTATGCCAGCATTAATGATCAGGCGATAACAGCGTCGGAAAGAAAGCTATTATGGGAAAGACCTTAAATTCTTTGAATTGCAATTGACTGTACCAATCATCCCATAAGTTTTTGATGAGTTAATCGACCTTTCATCCCATAACTATGATACCCCCCTACAGAATAGGCATCTTCACAAGTAAAAAGTAATATCATTCCTTTATTTCATTTGGCATGAGTATACATAAACTGCGAACCCATACTGTAGGGGCATAGGTATCTACACAAATAATTGTTAGCATTCCCACGCGCGAACGATAACATTGTGGTGAAGATCGTAGGGGGCGTATTGCATACGCCCTTATAAAATAAGCTTTATAACATTGGACTTTCAATGTTGGGCGTATGCAATACGCCCCTACGGTGATTTTTATCGTTTCCACGCCGATAAGAAACTTGTGTAGATACCTATGCTTGTAGGGGCGAGGAATTGCTACCAGTCCTTTACTATTGCAGCAACTTTAGTTTAAACGTCAGTAATCAGCAAAAAAAACGGGAGCTATAGCTCCCGTTTTTTTATCTTTATTACCCTAGTGTTTAGTGATGATAAGCTGTTTCGCCATGTTCAGAGATATCTAAACCTTCACGTTCAACTTCTTCACTTACTCTCAATCCAATCAGGATATCAACTAGTTTGAAGGCAATAAATGAAACAGTGCCCGACCAAATGATACAAACACCGACTGCCCATAGCTGACTAATCAATTGAGTTGTCATGCTATATTCAGCAACACTATTAGTAACATAGTCCCAAACACCTGTGCCACCTAAAGCTGGACTAGCAACAACCGCAGTTCCTAAGGCACCGATAATACCGCCTATACCGTGAACACCGAAAGCATCCAAAGAATCATCATAGCCTATCATGCCTTTTAGGCTAGTAACCGCCCAGAAGCAAACTATACCAACAACGATACCTAAGGCAATGGAACCCATAGGGCCTGCCCAACCACAGGCTGGAGTAATCGCAACTAAACCTGCTATAGAACCTGATGCACCCCCTAACATACTAGGTTTACCTCGAACCACCCATTCGGCACCTGTCCAAGCCAAAGTTGCTGCAGCACTTGCCAGTAAAGTATTAACAAAAACTAAGGCTGAAAGACCATTGGCTTCAAGATTAGAGCCCACATTAAAACCAAACCAGCCTACCCATAATAATGAAGCACCTATCATGGTCATGGTGACGCTATGTGGAGCTAAAGATTCTTTTTTATAACCTATGCGTTTGCCAATCACTAAACAACCCACTAAACCTGCAATACCGGCATTAATATGTACAACGGTACCACCAGCAAAATCCAATGCTCCTTTTTGAAACAAAAAGCCTGCTGTAGCCAAGGCAGTTTCACCTGCGCTTGCATCGGTATAAGCATCTGGGCCCGCCCAATACCAAACCATATGAGCCATTGGTAAGTAGGCGAAAGTAAACCAAATCACCATAAATACTAAGATAGCTGAAAACTTTACACGCTCAGCAAATGCGCCGATGATCAAAGCTGGAGTAATACAAGCGAAGGTCAATTGGAAAGCAACATAAATATATTCAGGTACATAAACACCTTTACTGAAAGTAGCGGCCATTGAATCAGGTGTTATACCCAATAAAAATAACTTACCAAAACCGCCGACAAAAGCATTACCTTCGGTAAAGGCAATACTGTAGCCATAAAGTGCCCATAAAACTGCCATCAGTGAAAAAATCACAAAAACTTGCATTAATACAGAAAGCATATTTTTAGCGCGTACCATACCGCCATAAAATAAAGCCAAGCCAGGAATTGACATGAGAATAACTAAGATTGTGGCTACAATCATCCAAGCGGTATCGCCTTTTTGTGCAACAGGCGCAACAACTGCCGCTGCTTCATCGGCAAAAGTAATTCCTGCAAAACTCGAAATAGCGATTAAAGTTAATATTTTTAAGAAATAGTTCATAAATCCTCCTGCTCTATTAAAGTGCTTCATCGCCGGTTTCACCGGTACGAATTCTAACAACTTGCTCTAAATTGGTTACAAAGATCTTACCATCACCAATTTTTCCTGTATTAGCAACACGTGTGATCGCTTCTACGGCCTGGCTGACTAATTGATCAGCTACTGCCACTTCAATTTTGGCTTTAGGTAAAAAATCAACAACATACTCTGCTCCACGATAGAGTTCAGTATGACCCTTTTGGCGACCAAAACCTTTAACTTCGGTAACAGTGACCCCTGATACACCTAAGTCTGAAAGTGCCTCACGAACATCATCCAGCTTAAACGGTTTGACTATAGCGGTTATCAATTTCATTTTTTCCTCTCTCATTTAAAAAGTAACGATTCAGATTCAAAATAGGTAAAGCAGAGACTGTGCCAAGTTTAAAATACCAAGGCTTTTACAAATGATATTGGCCACAAAAATACTCACTGTCATGCGACAGCGTCCTTTATCACTGGTGATTACAAGGTAATCTCTAAAAGTATCTATCATTAATCGCGTAACGCTACTGACATTGCCAGTTGAATGGGATTATCGTGGCAATCTATTGTGATGCACAATAATAGTGCAAATTCTTTTAAAACGCTTATTTATGGTGCAACAGGATTTTGGGTTGGATTAGTGATAACTCGTAAGCCTATATCTTTAGGATACAGAGGCAATTCAATCAGTCAAAACTCATGAGTTTTGACTCCAAATATAAAGTGAGGTCTCTACACAAGTAAGTTCGTATTTTAGGTACATTTCACACCATAGGGATACGTCGCGACCTGTCACTACATTACGATCGACATCTACTTATAGTTTTGTAGGGGAGACTTGGGAAGGTGGAAGTGGGTAGGTCGGATTAGCGCAGCGTAACCGGACATTTGCGAGCACCGATACTTTAATAGCTAGTTGGGTTACGCTATCGAGACTGTGAAAGTATTGTGATTTTAGCTTCCCCCTTTGTAAAAGGGGGACTGAGGGGGATTTTTTGTGTTATAGGCTACTAATATTTAATGATTATTTTTTATAGACCCAATCTCCCCTAGCCCCTCTTTGCTAAAGAGGGGGAAATAAAAAGAATACTTTCACAGTCTCTATCGCTAACCTACATTAGAAACTATCAATAGAGGATTAATCTTCTATTTCTAACTCATTGATTTTACGAGTGAGGGTGTTTCGGCCATAACCTAATAAAAGAGCGGCTTCATGACGCTTGCCCCTCGTGAAATCTAAAGCAGATTTGATTAAAATTGCTTCAACCGTATTAATAGCCTGCTTGGCAATTTCTATCTTGACTGCATTATTATCCAAGGTATTTAATAACTGCCGATCTATACTTTTTCTAAATAAAGATTCCCAATCCGCTGCAGCATCGACCTTCTCTATTGATGCGTTAAGTAATTCAGGTGGCAAATCATGTAAATAAACTTCACGTCCAGAGGCCATTACGGTTATCCAACGACAACTATTTTCTAATTGCCTAACGTTACCCGGCCATTCTAAAGTACTTAGAAAAGCCTCGGCTTCTGGCCTTAAAATCTTTATTTCTACACCCAGTTCAGCAGCAGCTTGATGTAAAAAGTGACGTAATAACAAGGGAATATCTTGTTTACGCTCACGCAAAGCGGGAAGATGTATACGAATAACATTTAAGCGATGAAATAAATCCTCTCGAAAACGGCCTTGCTCTACTAAGGTTTCTAAATCTTGATGAGTTGCGGCAATAATACGCACATCAACCTTCACCGCTTGATGTGCACCAACTGGATAAAACTCACCATCAGCTAACACTCTTAATAAACGGGTTTGTAATTCTGTCGGCATATCACCTATTTCATCAAGAAATAAAGTCCCTCCATTAGCTTGCTCAAATCGCCCCGCTCGTCTTAACTGCGCCCCCGTAAAAGCACCTTTCTCATGGCCGAATAACTCTGACTCCATCAAGTCTTTAGGAATAGCCGCCATATTTAAAGCAATAAAAGGCTTTTTCGTTCTAGGACTATGGCGATGCAAGGCTTTAGCGACTAATTCCTTACCCGCACCAGATTCGCCATTAATAAGTACAGTAATATGGGAACGCGCTAATCGCCCTATGGCTCGAAACACTTCCTGCATAGCAGGCGCCTCACCAATAATTTCAGGTGTAGCTTCGACATTAACCGCCAACGTACTTTGATTGTCATCTTGTTGTTGTCGACCATGCAAGCAAGCTCGTTGCGCTAAATTCACCACTTCCTTAATATCAAAAGGCTTAGGTAAATATTCAAACGCACCGCCATGAAAAGCAGAAACTGCACTTTCTAAATCGGAATGCGCGGTCATTACTATGACAGGCAACGCTGGATGACTAATCTGTATTTTACCTAACAATTCCAAGCCATCCATGCCTGGCATACGAATATCAGTAATCAATGCATCTGGTAGATCATCGTTTAAAGCGATGATCAGGTCTTTGCCACTAGAAAAACTGCGAGTAATAATGCCTGCTTTTTGTAAGGCTTTTTCAACTACCCAACGGATAGACTTATCATCATCAACAATCCAAACAGTTTCGGTTGTAATCATTACTGACCCTCCATCGGTAAGTAAATTGAAAATACGGTATGACCTGGCTCACTTTTACATTCAATTAAGCCGTTATGTTGATTTATCAATGATTGTGCAATCGACAATCCTAAGCCAGTACCTTCAGCTCGACCGGTAATCATAGGGTAAAAGATTTGATTCAACATGCTAGCAGCTATGCCCGGTCCGTTATCAATGATGTCGCACTTTACTGCTAATTTATAACGCTTACGGCCCACATTCATGTGCCGATGGATACGTGTTTTAAATATGAGTTCACCCTTACCATCCATGGCCTGCATGGCATTTCTGGCAATATTTAAAATAGCTTGAATGAGCTGATCTTTATCAGCATAAATATTGGGAATACTGGGATCATAATCATTGATTATTTTCAAAGCAGTACTCGATTCAGCATGCACTAAATGCCTAACACGTTCTAAGACTTCATGAATATTGATGGTTTTTTTATTAGGTAATTTATTAGGCCCTAACATTTTATCCATGAGTGCCTGTAATCGATCTGATTCAGCAATGATAATTTGGGTATATTCTTTAAGCTCTGGATCTTCTAGTTCCAGATCTAATAACTGTGCAGCTCCACGCAAGCCACCTAAAGGATTTTTTATTTCATGAGCCAAGCCCCTAACAAATAAACGAGCGGTATTGTGCTGCGCTAATAACTGTTCTTCTTTAGAAATTCGTAGATGATTATCTATTTGCTGGAGTTCTAGCAGTATTTCATTGACTTGATCGCCAATCAATATAGGCGTGGCACTAAAATTTATGGTCGCATTATGAGTTGCACGTGTCACAGAAAGTGCTCGATCAACTAAGGGCTCTGCCATAGCTAAAGATTGCTTTAAATTAATGAGTAAAGCCGTATCAGAAAACTTAAATAGCTCATCTGCACTATGACCTACCAAGTGATTAGCGCTATCAGCCAACAGAATTTCTCCTGAGGTATTTATATAGGTCAATATTAAGTCGCGATCAAATAATAAAATGGCGCAATTAAGATTGTCTAGTATGCGTTTATACATAGTTTGATGTCATCAGTCGTTTTAAGGTGAGCTTTAAGTTTATACAAGCAAATTACAGACCACTCTTAAAAGAATCGACTGCGCACTGATAGTGCATCTGATTATAACCGTACTGATCATAAAAAACGCCCCAAAACGGAGCGTTCTTAAAGATTGGATTTTATAGACCCAATGATTGACTTAAGCTTTAGGAAGAGTAACGCCGGTTTGACCTTGATATTTGCCACCACGATCTTTATAAGACGTTTCACAAACCTCATCACCGCCAAAGAAAAGCATTTGAGCAACACCCTCATTGGCATAAATCTTTGCGGGCAAGGTCGTCGTATTAGAAAACTCTAAAGTGACATGACCTTCCCATTCAGGCTCTAAAGGCGTCACATTGACGATAATGCCGCACCTGGCATAGGTGGACTTTCCTAAGCAGATAGTTAACACGTCTCTTGGAATTTTAAAAAACTCAACAGTACGTGCTAATGCAAAAGAATTCGGCGGAATAATACAAACATCCGATTTAACATCAACGAAGCTATTAGAATCAAAATTCTTAGGATCAACGATGGCTGAATTAATATTGGTGAAGATTTTGAATTCATCAGAACAACGTACATCGTAGCCATAACTGGAAGTGCCATAAGAAATAACTCGACCTTGCTCAGAATCTCTGACTTGACCACTTTCAAACGGCGCTATCATGCCGTGCTCTTCCGCCATGCGGCGTATCCATTTATCTGACTTTATGCTCATGAAATACTATCTTTCCAATGTGTTAAAAGATGCAATTTTTACATAGACATCAATCAGGTACAAGCTGAAACACTAATATTAAATGAGTCATAACCGTTTGTTGCTATTCTATTAAGTGCCTGACATTACGCAGTATCAGCGCTTTAGGCTCGTTTGCCGCGCCGAGGAGCGCAGGAAGAAGCGGTAATCGAGCCGCCTTTTCTTTGGATACTTTTTTTGGCTGCGCAAAATAAAGTATCTCGCCCTCGGGTGCGATTACCCGATTAAATCTATCGTCGCGATAGCGACCTCATTATTTTTTAAACCTAGTGACTAAGTAACTCCGTTTAAGTATTTTGCACTACGATGCTTGGAAATCGAGCACTAAAGTCTTTAGTTTTTAAAGCTAATTTAGCAGCTGCCTTACGAGCAATATCTTTATACATTTGTGCAGGTCGGCACTCAGGATCTGCAACGACGGTAGGCATTCCAGAATCTGCATTTAAACGAATAGTGATATCCAAAGGTAATGAACCTAAAAAATCGACCTGATTTTTCTCAGACATTGCAATACCACCCCCTGCACCAAAAATAGCTTCCTCATGACCACAGGCACTACAAATATGTAAACTCATATTCTCAACCACTCCTAATACCGGCACATTGACTTTAGTAAACATGCCCAATCCACGCTGGGCATCTAACAATGCAATATCTTGTGGTGTGGTAACAATAATCGCACCACTCACTGGAATCTGTTGTGCCAAGGTTAACTGTATATCGCCCGTACCAGGCGGCAAATCAACAATTAAATAATCAATGTCATGCCAATTGGTATCGCGTAGTAATTGTTGCAAGGTATTAGTGGCTATAGGACCACGCCAAATCATCGCTTGATCGGGCTCAACTAAATAACCGATAGACATGGTTTGTATGTCAAAGGCGACTTTAGGCATCAGCGTTTTATTGTCTAAACTATCAGGACGACCAGACAAGCCCAGCATAGTCGGAATACTCGGACCATAAATATCAGCATCCATAATACCTACTTTGGCGCCCTCTGCAGATAAAGCCAAGGCAATATTAACTGCCGTTGTTGATTTACCAACGCCACCTTTACCTGAAGCTATAGCAATAATATTTTTGATATTCGCCTGTGGTTTTAAGCCTTGCTGTACAGCATGAGAGATAATTTTTACCGTAACTTCAACCACCACCGAATCAACGCCAGCTAAAGTTTTTATGAGTTGCTCAACATCGGCTTTTAAAGCATCAATGATGCTTTTGGCAGGATAACCTAGCTCTAATTTAACAGTAACATTATTGCCATCTAGGCTAATTTCTTTTACTGACTTTGCCGTAACCAGATCAACACCATGGTTAGGATCAATAAAGGTTGCTAATAAATGCTCTACATCGGTCTTTTCTATGTGCGCCATAATTATTTTAAGTTAAGTCATTCAGTGAATTCGGCTTTTAAACCAAACATAATTTGCATGGCATTCTACAGGCTTTTTAATAAAATTCATCGGTTAAGGATGCACTATAGGTTAGCACAGCCTATTTTATGAGATAATCTGCACATTGTTTATTTTGTATTCCTTAACCTTCACGCCATGTCTGATAGAAAAATTCTTGTTACCAGCGCTTTACCTTATGCAAACGGCCCCATACATTTAGGGCATCTGGTTGAATATATTCAAACCGATATCTGGGTTCGCTTCCAGAAACAACGCGGCAATACCTGTTATTTCGTTTGCGCAGATGACACCCACGGCACCCCAATTATGCTTAGAGCTGATCGAGAGGGCATTACTCCAGAGCAACTTATCGCTCAAGTCGGCCAAGAACATTTAGCTGACTTTACTGAATTTGGCGTAGCTTTTGATAATTATCACAGCACTCATTCCGAAGAAAACCGCAACTATTCATCACTTATTTATAAACGCTTACGAGATGCTGGACACATCAGTTCACGTAGCATTACACAAGCGTTTGACCCAGTTAAGAATATGTTCTTATCTGATCGCTTTATAAAAGGTGATTGTCCAAAATGTGGTGCAATCGATCAGTATGGCGATGGCTGCGAAGCCTGCGGAACCACTTACGCGCCCAGTGAACTGAAAAATGCAGTTTCTGCCATCTCTGGCGCCAAGCCGATATCAAAAGATTCAGTTCACTATTTTTTCGATTTAGCCAACTTCACCGACATGCTTAATGCTTGGACTAAAGAAGGTCATTTGCAAAGTGAAGTACGCAATAAATTAGCGGAATGGTTAGAAGGCGGCTTACAGCAATGGGATATTTCTCGTGACGCCCCTTATTTTGGTTTTGAGATTCCTGATGCTCCTGGAAAATATTTTTATGTTTGGCTAGATGCGCCTATTGGCTATATGGCCAGCTTTAAAAATTTATGTGATAAGCAAGGTTTTGATTTTGATGAGTATTGGGCTAAAGATAGCACCACTGAACTCTATCATTTTATTGGTAAAGATATTATCTATTTCCATGCCTTATTCTGGCCAGCGATGTTAAATGGCGCTAATTTTAGAACACCAAGCGCAATTTACGCTCACGGTTTTCTAACTGTTAATGGCGAAAAGATGTCCAAGTCTCGTGGCACATTTATTACCGCAAGAACTTACCTGGATCATCTAAATCCCGAATATTTACGCTATTATTTTGCCGCTAAATTGAGTGCAAGCGTTGACGATATCGATCTTAATTTTGAAGACTTTAGTCAGCGTGTTAATTCTGATCTAGTCGGAAAAGTCGTAAATATCGCCAGTCGTTGCAGTGGATTCATTGCTAAACGCTTTGATAATCACTTATCTAAAAATTGCTCAGAGCCTGCTTTATATCAAGAGTTTATTAACGCTAACGAATTAATTGCCAACTTTTATGAATCACGCGAGTTTGGTAAAGCCATGCGCGAAATCATGGCGCTAGCGGATAAAGCGAATCAATATATTGATGAAAAAAAGCCTTGGTTAATTGCTAAACAAGAAGGCAATGAAGCGGAATTACACGACGTGTGCTCTATGGGACTTAATTTGTTTAGCTTATTAGCGACTTATTTAAAACCCGTTATTCCTGTCTTAGCTGAGCAAGCCGAACATTTTTTGAACATCCCTACTCAAACTTGGCCCATCGATGTAAAACCGCTGCTAAACCATAACATTAATGACTTTAAACCTTTAATGACACGAGTTGAAGCAGACAAAATTTTAGCTATCGTTGAAGCATCTAAAGAAAACCTTGAGAAAACAGCGTCGCCTTTAAAAGCCAAAGTATTTGAACCTATCGCTGACACTATCGAATTTGAAGACTTTGCTAAACTGGATTTACGTATAGCCAAAATTATTAAAGCTGAACACATCGAAGGCTCTGACAAACTCTTACAACTGACTGTCGATATAGGCGATGAAACCCGCAACATATTAGCAGGTATTAAATCGGCTTACGCGCCTGAAGACTTAGAGGGCAAATTAACCTTAGTTATTGCTAACCTTGCTCCTAGAAAAATGCGCTTTGGCTGCTCTGAGGGCATGGTGCTGGCGGCAGGCCCTGGTGGTAAAGATATTTGGATATTAAGTCCAGAAGCCGGAGCTGTCGCGGGATTACGCGTCAAATAAGCTTACTTAACTTTATCAACGCATTAAAACTCAGGGCTACTGGCTTTATGAATGAATTAACAGAAAAGATCATTAAGAACCTGAGTTTTTACTCCAAAAAAGCCTTGATACAATATAGAAACTTTCATTATCTGCTTAAACCGGTTACGTTAATAAAACCTATATTTGTGGTCGGCTGTAGTAGAGCTGGCACTACTCTGATTTATAAAACATTCTCGCAATCGAAACATATAGGCAGCCTAAACAAAGAAACTCATGACTTTTGGGCGGAATTACATCCACTGACTGAGCGCTTTTGGAATAGTCACGCTATCGAGCAAACATTTGCCAGCGCTATAGATAAATCTAAGGTCTCAAAGTATTTCTATACTCAGACTGGTCAAACCCGCGTCGTTGATAAAAACAATCAAAACGGCCTTTCTATCCCTTATTTATACCAATTATTTCCTGATGCGCATTTCATATTTATTAAAAGAAATGCCGGCGATAATATTGACTCATTAATTCATGGTTGGGGAAAATCGAATGAATTTGCGACATGGTCTAAGAATTTAACAGAAACCATAGCGATAGAACAGGGCAAATATCAGCAATGGTGTTTCTTTTTAGCGGAGGGTTGGAGGCACTTAACAAAGGCTTCGATTGAGCAAGTTTGTGCATTTCAATACCGAACCATGAATGAAGCTATCTTAGTCGCTAAAACTTTAATTCCTCAGCATCAATGGCATGAAGTTGCTTATGAAACGTTAATAAATCAACCCGTTTTAGAGTTTGAAAAACTATTTCAGGCTTGTAATCTGCCATTTGATGAGGCAATGAAGAAGCATTGCGCCGCTGTTTTAGAAACACCTTACAATACTTTCTCTGAGATTCGTGTTGATAAATGGAAAGATGGCAGTAATCAGGAAAAAATAAGCGCTATATTACCTACGCTTGCAGATATTAGCCTTCAATTAGGCTATTAAGCACTCAGCTTATAGCGGGCTAACTATCGAGGCTGTGAAAGCCTCTTCCACATCACACAAAACAATGACTCACAAAATCAAAAAAGTTTTAGGTCGGAATAAGGCTTTTCGAGCGTAAGCGAGTAAAGCGTTTCCGGCACATACATCAATCCTGTGCTGGAAACGCCACCACGCGCTAAGCTTGGGCGGCCTTATTACTGCCTACATCTGTCTATGGCATTGCCCAACGAGGTTTAATAGACTCAACTTGTTTAACAGCTAATTCATCCATAACAATTTTCTTAAGTAAAACAGAAATAAATATCAAATGGTAAAGTAAATCCCAATAAGAAAGTCCCAAAAAAGCAGTCCCTACCATATAACAAATCAATGAAGCTCTTAGCATAAAACAATAGTGACTAACCCACTCCATACCTTCTACATCTTTTGTTTTTTTAGGTATATTAGTAAGGCTGATTAATGTACCTAAAATTAATGAAAGCCATAATCCAAAAGCTACAAATCCGTGCTCTGAAAACATTTCCACATAAGAGCTATGCCAATCGCGTTGAGTCACAAATAACCAGCCTTCAAATCCTGCCCCAGTAAAAGGATGTTCTAAGGTATGATTCCAGCCATCTGTCCAAGCCGTGATACGCCCCATTGCTGAACTGTCTTGCTGAAAGGTTTCGATAGTATTCATTCTTCCAAACCATTCTTGGGGCAAATAATCTTTCACAAAAAATGCGCCAATAAGTATTAAAGGAATAATGAGATATTTACGCTTACTATTAAGTATAAGAATAAGTGTCAACACCCCCATAGTTAGTAATGCACCCCGTGACCATGAACTTAAAGATGCTGCATAAATAATGGGAATCGCAAACGGCAACCCTTTTTTAGCCCAAGGATTGAGCGTTTCTTTTTGCCAAAGTAATAATAGTGGTATTGATATCAACATTGCGACTGCAAAGGCATTGTTTTCTTCAAATTGAGTATTTGGAGGGCCATAAACACGCGCAGAAAAACCTTTTAAAATAGCAAAAAGTCCTCCTTTAACAGCTACAACACCTATTGAAGCTCCTATTGTAATGATCAAACAAAAAAGCTTTTCCCGAGTATTAATTAATACCAAGGTGAAATAAAAGGGCAAATATATTTTTGTAACTAACCAAAACTTCCGCCAAGCAAGATCAGGAAAATAAGCTTGTGTTGAAGTAATAGCAAAGCCTATCCACAGCATCACAAACACAGGTATACGCCAATCATTTGGTAAGGGCTGCTTATCGTTACATGTAAATGTCCGAAAGGCGACCACTAAAAATAACACATAATAAACCGGCAGCGTTCTAACAAAGCCCCAAGCAAAAGCGTGGGGATTCAAATAACTAAATATTGCTAATGACAGCACTCCCCACCAGGGCTTTCTCAAAGCAGCTAGTATGCAAGCAATTAAAAATATAAGTACAACGTAATCACGCACGATACTTCTCTTTTAAATCATCTAAGGTTTTTATTCCCATCCATTGCATTTGATTTTCAATATAGTGCTTATTTAAGTAACGATCCAGTCGACCTCTAATAAAACCAACAATACCCATTAAGCGTACAAACTCCATGACAAGCAAGACTCTCCAAAAAATATTTGGGCGATTAGATTTTTGACTGGCCTTTTTTGCTTGAGACCACAAGTTATTTTTAATATGCATAAACAATGGATAAATACTAAAAACCATCATCCATGACCAAGCCATAGAAAGTAATAAGAACACTAAAATAAGTCCATGATATTTTATATTAACCATATAACCTTCAGTGCCAATTCCTACACGTGCATTTCCTCTTGAAAAATTAAAGCGTTGCTTAGCTAATGCTTTCCATGTTTCTCTTGGACGCCAGGTAACCAGTGCTTTTTTAGCAAAAACAAACTTAAAATTAAGTTGCCTTAAGCGAATATTAAAGAGAGTATCTTCGGCAGCATACAGCCATTCAGGGTAACCCTTAGCTTGTTCCCAAGCGCACTTTTTGAACGCAACAGAACGACTAGATGGGTAATAAATGGCAGCTTCTGTTTCTACTCTTTCTGGATTAAAGGTTGATAAAACCACAGTCTCCTCAAAAACATTATGGCAATCAAATTGAAAATTTCCCGCAACAATATCTGGGTTATCAGGCGTCTCAAATGCCTTAGCAATTTCTATTAGCCAATTGTTATCAACAACACAACCTGCATCAGTTACGGCTATATAGTCATTAGCGGTATTCGCTATAGCAAAATTTCTACCTTCAGCAATATTGCAATCACGAACCAGCATTCGAATTTTTTTCTCTGCTTCAAATTTATTAAGGATTTCTTGAGTACCGTCATTGCTATTACCATCGACAATAATAATTTCATCTGGCTTTAATGATTGATTCAATAATGATTCAATAAAAGTGGCAATGGTACTTACTTCATTTTTAACTGTTACGATTACGGATAGCTTTATTGCATTTGAAGAACTATGTTGATGTTGCATGCGTTACTCTCTTTATAATTATAAATTAAGGTTAAAGGCTCATTTTTAAAAAAAATGAGCTACAACGTTATGAGCTTGCTATAACCATACGCCTTATGAATACCTATCTAATATTAACTATTAAATATTGAGTGCTCGGCTTTCTAGTTTTTAGCTTGACTAAGACGAGCTTAGATAAATGAAGATGTTTTCTTTTATAAATTCAGATGCAAAATGATCTCAGTTATGACTGCAAGGATTGATCCAATGGAATTATCAATAACAGCTGAGTGAACTAACACAACCTATACGCAAGGCAATTGCCAATTAAAGTCACTAGAGTATTTTTATATTTATAAATTTTGAATTTTAGATTTCATTTCGGATGCCAGCGAGAGCTAGTATCCTGGCACTTAAGCTCATTAGCAATTGCTTTAATACTTGATATTACTGATTAGTCTAAGGGCTATTTATAGCCACAAGCACTAACAGAATTTCTACGCCTTTATTTTATCACTGCAAGACTTAAAATCTTACATATTTTATCAGTGGCACCTTGGTTATTAATAACAAAAGCCTTGGCATTTTCGACTAATGTAGCTCTGAACAAGGGCTGGCTATAAAGAATCAAAAAAGAATCTATTAAAGTCTCTTTATCTTTACACTGCACAGCAGCATTAGTAGCAAGAACACCGCGAGCAATGTCTTTAAAATTCGACATATATGGGCCAAACATAACAGGAACACCCGCAGCCGCAGCCTCGAGTATATTATGTCCCCCAATTGGCAGCATGCTACCTCCAACAAAGGCAATATCCGCAGAGGCATAAAGCATTTTTAATTCACCTAAAGTATCAGCTAAATAAATATCCGTCTCTACCCTTACTTTTTCTTTAGTTGTGCGCGAAACTACTGCTAATTGCTGTTGTTCACAGAGTTTTCTAACCCCTGAAAATCGCTCGGGATGTCGTGGAACGATGACTAACAATAACTCAGGAATTTTCTTTTTTATCTCTTGATAAGCAGCTAGAAATATCGATTCTTCATCTTTATGAGTACTTGCTATAAGCCATACAAACCGTCCACGAAATAAATCGTTTTTTATTTGCATACCCTGCTCTAAGGTTTCTTGAGAAACTTTAATATCAAATTTTATATTACCCATTGTTTTGATTTGGGCGTTATCTGCACCCATACTTATAAATCGTTTAGCATCATCTTCAGTTTGAGTCGCAATAAGACTTACTTGCGCTAAAACGGGTCGAATTAGTGAGGGTATTTTTTGATAACCTCGTGATGATTTTTCAGATAATCGAGCATTGATAATATAGAGTGGAACAGCTCTTTTTCCACAAGCCAGGTAAAGATTAGGCCAAATCTCAGTCTCCATAATAATAGCCAATTTTGGTTTAAAACAGCGCATAAATCGACCAATAGCATCTGGAAGATCATAAGGTAAATACACATGAATAACCGATTCTTTCATGACAGCTTTAACACGCGAAGAACCAGTTGGCGTAGTTGTTGTAATCAATACATTTGCAGTTGGATGCAGTTTTTGTATTTGTTTAACTAATGGGAATAAGGCTTCTGACTCACCTACTGAAACAGCATGAAACCAGATAACATCTTGGGCATAGCTTTTATTGTATAAAGCAAAACGCTCTCGCCATCTAAGGCGATAAGCAGGGGCTTTTATGCTACGCCAGAACAGGCGAAGTAGTATGAAGGGTATAGCTAAATAAAATAGACTGGTATAGAAATAACGCATAGTTCAAAGTACAAGGTAAAAGGTTAAAAAACGAATGTTTTTACCTTTCACCTTGAGCCCTTGATCTCAATAAATTATGCTTCAGCAGCAACTTTTATTGATAAAGTAACGATAACATCAGAATGTAGATTAATGTCGATAGAATAATCGCCTATGTGACGAATAGTTCCATGCGGCAAACGAATTTGATGTTTTTCTACGGCAATACCTGCCGCAGTGATCGCTTCAGCAATATTTATTGTACCGACTGAACCAAATAATCTGCCTTCATCGCCCGCTTTATGGGAAATAACAACTTCAAGTTTGCTTAGTTCAGTGCCAAGCTTTTGAGCTGCACTCAGCTTTTCAGCAGCTGCTTTTTCAAGCTCTGCACGACGAGCTTCAAACTCAACAATTTTATTAGCTGTTGCAGCAACAGCTTTACCTTGTGGTACAAGATAGTTTCTACCGTAACCAGATTTAATCGTTACTCGATCACCTAGGTTACCCAAGTTTGCTATCTTTTCAAGAAGAATAACTTCCATCTTTTAATCCTCATCTTTCGGTTTTAGCCGATTATTTATACGCCATCAGGCGTGTGTTAATTCGATTTGTTTTTTCGTAAATTCAGCCACGGATCACTTAAGCCAACAAGTACAACCAGCAACATTGCATGCGGTACTAAAAATAAAGTGATATATAGCATTGCTACCGTATAGCGAGCTAGTTTTTTAGTTAAGAAAACGGAATGTAATATAGCCGTTCCGATTACTGTGTATAGCACAAAAAGTAAAATACTAATATTCCAAGCAAGCTCAGAAATAGTTCCGGAACTTATATAAGCTGTAGCAACGATAGCTAAACTAGCTATACATATTCTCGGTTTTGCATCTAAAGACAAGAACTCTAACCTAAAACCACCTGGATTATAGAGATTTGCCTGCCACCATCGACCTAAAAACAAACCAAACAGCAAGCCAAATACAGAGCCCGCCGCAATAATTCCAGCCATATAATGAGCTAGAGTCTCTATAGTTCGTTGAATATCTACAACGGGAGCATCAGCCGGAATCATTTGTGTAAGCACCGCTTTCCACATCTCAACAGGATCAGCCATAAAAAGGTAAAAGCCAATAACCCCTATTACACCCATGAATACCGCAATTTCAACTGCAAGAGATAAATGCCGACCTTCTCTTAAAACAATTGAAATTAACCAAGCAGGTAACCACAACACCATTACATAGAGTAATGCAAACTGAAAATTACCTAGTATTAAAAAGCCTAATAAACCAACTGCAATACTAGAGCAACCTAAAATAGTTAAGCCCTCATATGCACCGCGCCTTAATGTGACTAAAGCAATTGCTGCTGAACTTACAACACTGACTGGAGGCATCATTAACGATAATAAAGCAAGGGTCGAAGCCACGATCATGGCTTGTATTCTTCCTCGCATAATATAATTCGCTAATAAATTCACGCCTACTCCTAGTGTTTATTTATGTGCGTCGCAGAATGGCAACAAAGCAATAAATCGTGCGCGTTTAATAGCTACACATAATTGTCTTTGATACTTAGCGCTAGTTCCTGTAATACGACTAGGAACAATTTTTCCAGTTTCAGTGATGTAATCACTTAATAAATCTAAATCTTTGTAATCGATTTCTGTTCCGCCTTCTGCACTAAATCTGCAGAATTTTTTGCGTCTGATGTTACGTGCCATAATAATTTCCTTAAATACAATAAGTTATAGTGTTAATCAACGATAATATCGTCAGCATCAAAATCAACATCATCTAAATCAACGTCATCGTCAATATCGCCTGTTGCTGGCACTATAACAGCTTCTCTTGCTGCGGCATCTTTAGCTCTTGATTCAGCGGCTTTGTTTTCTTCTGCAGTTGAGGTAGCAATAATGGATGGTCCAGTTGCAGCTGTTTTTTGCAATAAAGTCATGCTACGTAAAATGGCATCATTAAAACGAAAGCCACTTTCTAGCTCTTCTAATGTAGCTTGATCACATTCAACATTCATTAACACATAATGTGCTTTATGAACTTTTTTAATAGGGTATGCTAAATGTCTACGCCCCCAATCTTCTAAGCGATGTAATGTGCCAGATGCCGCTTCGATGGTTGATTTATAACGTTCAATCATTGCGGGAACCTGAGCGCTTTGATCGGGGTGGACTAAAAAGACAATTTCATAATGTCGCATTATTTTTCCTTTCGGTTAAGCCTCCCTTCTCTGTCTTAAAAAGAAGGTAAAGCAAGGAGGAGCGGTATGCCCCATTGAACCGCGCATTATAAAGACTTTTTAAGTTATTTGAAAATATTTTTGCTAAAAATAAAAATATATTCTTAACAAATGTTAATACCCACAAACTCTAAAGTATTATTTTTGATATCATAAATTAAGTAGGGTGTTGCAAACAACCACTCATCTGAATAATAATGTAAAGCAACTTAACGCGATCATTAACAGGTATATATAATGGTAAATTACGCCTTCGACCTAGCAATATGGACTGTCCTTTTCTTCATTACAGGCATGTACAAGCCACAATGGCCATTATTTTTTATGAAGAAGCCAGATAGATTTTTAATTCTTATCATAAGCACTATTTTAGTCATGATTACTTTCACTCTATATGGCGAAGGCAATCGTCGCGCCAAACAGGAACTGACTAAACAACCGACCATAACCCAAGCAACTGAAATAGCACCTGTTCCCGTACCCGTGCCAGCACCTACTCCAGTACAAACCACAAAACCACATTAGACCCAGTTAAGCCCAACCACTTCAATGCTTAAATTAATAACACCCATATTAATTTGAATAACTAGAAATAGTTGGGCCTCTCTAATTCAAGCAAAACCCTTATTACCCATCACTTCACCATAATCAATAAAACTATAAATTAAGGCTGACTCCAATAAATCAGCTTTATACTTGAAAGCAAAATTTATTAATTACCTCCAGCAAATAAATAATTAATGAACAATTATAGGTAGCACTTAAATTAATTATTTACAGTCTCTAGCCCTATCTACTTATAAAGAACTTGAAAAGTTTTTTGATCGTGGTATGTTTAGTTCCCGAGTATATGCTTGTTATAAAACACTTCCTATATATCCAGAAGTAACTGATTAGCAAACCTAAGGCATCTACTTGATACCTAATAAAATTTGCCTGTTCGTTAAGCAATCATTCATTTAGAATAATAAATAAAATTACATTATCGTGAGGATGAGAAATGAGTAATGAAGAAAACGTACAACCAGAAGAAACTGTTCAACCACAACAAACTAATACCAACAACGAATCTGCTGCCGACAATGCAAAAGAAACTGCCGGCAATGCACTTTCATCGTTTCTAAGTTTAAAAGAAACAAATCCAAAAGTTTTTTTTGGTACTATCGGTGGCATAGCCGTTCTACTTGTTTTACTGATGTCATCAGGTGGCAGTGGCTCAAAACCAGCCCTTACTGGCCCTAAGCTTATAAATCTCGCGATAGGTCAACGCTATTCATTAAAAAGTGCCAATGCCTACGATCCAGCAGCTACTGTTCGCCTAGTATCAACTCCTGGCGCAATAGCAGCATACGATGACACCGAAGAAGCTGACAGAAATGGTGCTTGTCAACATATACCTCAAGGAACTCAAGTATCTGTACTAGAATTTGCTGATGCTTTTGGCAAACAAAACGCTTACGCCAAAGTCAGAGTTGAAGATGGAAGCTGTAAAGGCAATGAAGCTTGGGCTTTAGCAATCGACATTCAATAAATAAAAAAAGTTTGACAGGATTAAAAATTTATATATAATAGCTTAGATAAATTCAGTGCGGGAATAGCTCAGTGGTAGAGCACAACCTTGCCAAGGTTGGGGTCGCGAGTTCGAATCTCGTTTCCCGCTCCAATATTTAATAAAAAAGCCGCGATAATTCGCGGCTTTTTTATTTCTCTTATTACGGCTGCGTAGCAAAATGGTTATGCAGTGGCCTGCAAAGCCATCTACGGCGGTTCGATTCCGCCCGCAGCCTCCAAATAAAGATTTAATACGATTCAAAGAAGCACACAAACCCGCAGACCATCTAGTCTAGCGGTTTTTTTTATGCCTACAAGGTTTAATTGAACTCATGGGCATCCAATCTTTTTGAGATACAAAAGAGTTGATTTGTTCTTTAGTAATTAGTGATCCGCTATTCATGTACGAAGCTTAAGTCAAATTTTAGGGGCTCAGATTGCACTTAATGCTTGTATCTTATTTTATGAAAAAGCCATGCTTCCTCTAATAAATACCTAACCCCCTTAACTTAATTACATTAGCTTGTCTCCCTTAAAGTCACATATAACTGCATCTCCATAAACTGCGTCCTGTCACTTATGGTCTTTGTCTTCTTCTTATTATATTGTTAGCTCAATAAGCATAATGAAACAGCTTAAAAATAATAACCAAGCTTCAGCAAGGACTAGCAAAGACTTAACTGCCATTACCACAAACATAATCGAACAGATTAAGCCCTTAATTAAGAGCAACCAAAAACAAATAGCGAAGACCAAACCTTTAATAAGAGCTACTAAAGGCTAAATAGATCAGATTAAGCCTTTAACAAGACCTACCAAAGGTTAAATAGATCGCATTAAGCCTCTGATAAGCGAGATTAAGAGGTAAATGTCTTTAATGAGATTAACCAAGGACTTAGAACGAAGGATTAAGGCCTTAATAACGCTAATTAATAAGGCTCTATGTGAATCGTAGTGGGTAATGCAATAATATAGCCATGAACAGTGAAACATTATTTAGTATGGCTTTAGGCCTACAATCTCCTTGGCAGGTCAAAGACGTGACCTTTTCTACAGATGAATCAGCCCGTAGCGAGCTTCATCTGCATATTGACTTTATATCAGGCTCACGCTTCCCTGATGAGGCGAATGTAGCTTGTCCGGTGCATGATACCGTAGAACGGCAGTGGCAACATTTGAGCTTTTTTGAGCATACCTGTTACCTCCATTGCGCGGTGCCTCGCATAACCACTACTGACGGAAAAGTTCGAACGGTAGACGTTCCCTGGGCACGCCCAGGTAGTGGCTTTACCTTATTATTCGAAGCCTTGGCGTTAGCCTTGATCGAGCGGGAAATGCCGGTTAATCGGGTCGCCGAGATACTGAAGGTCAATCCGCAACGAATCTGGACGATATTTAATCACTGGATTAGTAAGGCGAGAGCTGCCGATGATCCAAGCGCAATAACCAAGCTCGGGGTTGATGAAACCTCGACTAAAAAAGGCCATCATTACGTCACACTAGGGGTCGATTTAGATGAGTCCCGTGTCATTCATGTCACCGAAGGCAAAGGCAAGGCAACCTTGAAAAGTATTCAGCAACACCTTGAAACTAAAGGCGCTGAGCCGGGACAAGTAAAACAAATCAGCATAGATTTGTCGCCGTCATTTATAGCAGGTGCTGCCGAATCTTTTCCTGATGCACAGATTACCTTTGATAAGTTTCATGTCGTGAAATTATTGAATGAGGCTATGAATCAGGTGCGCATTATCGAGCGTAAAGAACCGCGAAAACCTAACGAAGACCAAAGAGCAAGCGCTGGATGAAATGATTAAACTGTACCCCACACTGGGCGAAGCTTACCGCTTAAAAGTTCTATTCAATGATCTCTGAGCAATGCCCAACAAACCGGCGACGGACGCTTTTATGATGCAATGATGTGTCGAGGTAGACGCTGCCAAAATCCCCGCATTTATGAAGTTTGCCAATACAGCTGGCTCACATTGGCTTGGGATTGTTCATTTCGTTGAGTCGAACATGACTAATGGTATTCTCGAAGGCACCAATAGTAAGATTCAGCTGGCTAAGCCGTGAGCCAGTGGCTATCGCAATATCACTAATTTTATCAACATGATTTATTTTCTTTGTGGGAAGCTAAAGTTTGATTACCCACTATATTTCACATAGAGTCAGCATTTCTAGGGGCATCTAATTCGCACAGTATCAATTAGCATCTGATTACTAGGCGAATCCTGTCACCCGTACAATTAAACTCCCCACGACTTTGTTTATTGATGCAAGGACAGGCTACTTTTAAGTTGCGAGGGACTAGCGAGCCCAACAAGCTTATTTTATAACAACCCTGCCATCCAACTGAGCCTTGCTGGAAGGCCCGGGAGGCTGTCACAGGAATTACTTTTAAGTTGCGCGAGGCTAGTTAGCATCGGATTACTAGGCGAATCCTGTCACCCCTACAATTAAACTCTCCACGCCCTTGTTTATTGATATAAGGATAGGCTACTTTTAAGTCGCGCGAAGCTAGCGAGCCCAGCAAGCTTACTTCATAACAACCCTGCTATCCAACTGAGCCTTGCTGAAAGGCTTGGGAGACTGTTACAGGAGTTACTTTTAATTTGCGCGGGGCTTGTTATGCACATATTGTTTTGTTTAATCAGCTATGGCAATTCAAGAGCTTGATAATGCTAGGATTCACGTTGCTCATCCCAGCATAGACTCCAGCAATCTAGATTATATGAATGTAGCTATCGAATGACAAAGTGCTTCACGAAATTTTAATGCTGCGACTTATGCCAACTAGTTTAGGGCAGTCTATGCCGCAATGACGGCGTGCCTAGTATGTTAATATCGACAGATACATAAATTCATTGATGAAGCTTGCCACTATAAATCACATCGAACCAATAACGCACTTTAATAGGTATTGATGAAAATCTCTGGACATAAAAAACCCCGCTAAGCCTTTCAGCTTGCGGGGTTAAGTGTAATTCTAAGACTGTATGAAACAGCCCTAAATATTACAAGCTATAATACATATCGTATTCAGCTGGGTGAGTACTCATACGTAAACGAGTGACTTCTTCCATTTTCAAGGCAATGTAACCATCGATTACATCATCAGTGAAAACACCACCTTTTTTCAAGAAATCACGATCAGCATCTAAAGCATCTAAAGCTTGGTCAAATGAATGACAAACTTGTGGGATTAATTTTGCTTCTTCAGCCGGTAAATCATACAAATCTTTATCCATAGCATCGCCAGGATGAATTTTGTTTTCAATACCATCTAAGCCAGCCATCAACATTGCAGCGAATGCTAAGTATGGGTTAGCTGTTGAATCAGGGAAACGAACTTCGATACGACGGCCTTTTGGGTTGTTTACAAAAGGAATACGAATTGAAGCAGAACGGTTACGTGCTGAGTAAGCCAACATAACAGGCGCTTCAAAACCAGGAACTAAACGTTTGTAACTGTTAGTTGACGCGTTAGTAAAGGCATTTAAAGCTCTTGCGTGTTTGATGATACCGCCAATGTAAAACAAGGCAGTTTCTGACAAGCCACCGTATAAATCACCAGTAAACAAGTTTTTACCGTCTTTAGCTAATGATTGATGAACGTGCATACCGCTACCGTTATCACCCACTATTGGTTTTGGCATAAAAGTCGCTGTTTTGCCATAAGCATGGGCAATGTTTGCAACTACGTATTTTAGACCCAAAACTTCATCAGCTTTTTTAACTAGTGTGTTAAATTTTACGCCGATTTCGCATTGGCCTGCAGTTGCAACTTCATGATGATGAACTTCTGTTACTTGACCCATTTCTTCTAGAGTTAAGCACATTGCAGAACGCATGTCTTGTAGTGAATCAACCGGAGGTACTGGAAAATAACCGCCTTTAACACCTGGACGATGACCAGTATTGCCGTCAGGATAAACTTTTTCTGAGTTCCAACCCGCTTCTTCAGAATCAACCTTGTAGAAAGTTCCACTCATATCAGTGCCCCAACGGACATCATCAAAGATAAAGAACTCATTTTCTGGACCAAAGTAGGCTGTGTCAGCAATACCAGTTGACTGCAAATAGGCTTCTGCACGTTTAGCTAATGAACGTGGATCACGCTCGTAACCTTTCATGTCTTTTGGCTCAATGATGTCACAACGAATGATTAAAGTATTGTCATCAAAAAAAGGATCAATAACAGCAGTTGATGCATCAGGCATTAATATCATGTCTGATTCATTGATGTGTTTCCAGCCGGCTACTGAAGAGCCATCAAACATGTTACCTTCTTCGAAAGTATCCGCATCAATGGAGTGAGCGGGGAATGTGACATGTTGTTCTTTGCCACGCGTATCACAAAAACGAAAATCAACAAATTTGATATCGTTCTCTTCGATCATTTTAAGTACTTTTTTTACAGACATGTAGGTTGTCTCCTGAATGGGTTATTTATGAATCAGTGTTTATGCCAAACGAGTCTACGATAACATTTTTTTTGCTAGATTCGCCACAAAAAAAAGAAGAACACTATTTGCATTGTTTTGGTGCGGGCTTAATAAAGCAAACTTATCACCGCCAATTAACTTGATAGGACTGCAATCATAGATTATGATTTGCAAATGCTTGCAAAAATTTGCAATTTTGCAACAAAGTTGGTTAAAACGCACAATTTTAACGCAGGCACAAAGCATAGCCGCACCTTCATGGTGCAAAAAACATCTACTTAACAACGATTATTTATTTAACTTACTGTTAAGCATAAGATTTATTTTTTGGCATAATACATGCTAAACTATTTAAGTGTTTTATGCTGAATGATAACTACGTTGTCTAATGACAACAAGAAAGACAATTCAAATATATTGAGGGAAATTAAAATGAAAAGTATACCAAAACGTAAGCTACCGCTGATAATCGCAGCCGGCAGCCTTTTATCAATGACTATAGGCACTACACCGGTAATCGCTGCACCAGGAGCTGTTGCTGCATTATCAGGTTTTGATGTTAATGAAACCGCCTTATTGAAAGATAATAATATTACAGTTGGTGGTTGGGCGAATGCTGGTATTACTTATAATCCTAACAACCCTTCAAATGGCATCAATGGACCAGTGACCTTTGGTGACCTTTCTGGTACACCTCAGTTAAACCAGTTAAATATGTTTATTCAACGCGCCGTTGCTACAGAAGGAACTGAATGGTCTTTCGGTGGCCGTTTTGACGCCATGTTTGGTACCGACTCTATTTTTACTCAGGCTTATGGGGTTCCTTATGCCGACGTTAACACTGGACTAGCAAAGAATCGCGGCAACTGGGATCTTAGCTTACTTAACATGAATACTTACGGCATTGCTCTACCTCAAGCTTATTTGGAAACTTATGCTCCAATAGGTAATGGATTAGACGTTAAGATCGGACACTTTTATACGCCAATTGGTTACGAAACTGTACCTGCCAATGAAAACTTCTTTTACACCCATGCTTACACCATGCAATATGGCGAACCGTTTACACATACCGGTGCATTAGGTAACTACGCGGTAAATTCTAATTGGTCGGCTATGGGCGGCATCACAACTGGTAGTGCTACCGGTGGCTGGGATGGCAGCTTTAATCAACAATTAGGTAACTGGAGCGGTATCGCTGGAACAACTTGGACTAGCGATGACAAAGGCACATCTGCAAATATTGCCGCTACTTATGGTGCTACCTCAGAACAAAGCAACAATCCATGGGCTTTATATAGCATTGTAGTTAAGCATAATATCACCGATAAAACTCATTTGGTTTTGCAACATGACCATGGTTACGCAAATGGCGTCATAGGTGCGAATGGCAGAACTCAAAATGCTGAATGGTATGGCATTAACTCACACTTAACCTATGATTTGAAAGACAACTTAACTGTAGGTATGCGTGCAGAATGGTTTGATGATGCCAACGGCTTTAGAGTTTGGTCACCAGGTCGTGTATCTGCAGCCACCTATGCTATCAATGGCAATGCTAGCAATACAGCTAATTATGCTGGCAGCACCTATTCTCCAACATCAGCAGCTGCTAACTATTACCAACTAACTATTGGGGCAAACTGGAAACCAGTTACTTGGTTAAATTTACGACCAAACATTCGCTATGATCATGTTTCTGGATCAAACGCTAATGGCATTGGTTCTTACAGCCCTTTTGGTGGCAGACAAGATCAAGTATTATTCTCAACTGACTTTTACGTCAATTTTTAATACGCTTACTCTTTTTTTGTTTCAAAAAAATGCGCCGTTTGGCGCATTTTTTTTGCATGGACTTTTCTCTACACCTATTAAGATGACTCACATGCATACGGCATATTATTACCCTTCTGCTGCATCACTGCCAACAGTAAAGACATAGGTATCTACACAAATAATGGTTAGCATTCCCACGCGAGAACGATAACATTGTGGTGAAGATCGTAGGGGCGTATTGCATACGCCCTTGTAAAATAAGCTTTATAACATTGGACTTTCGATGTTGGGCGTATGCAATACGCCCTTACGGTGATTTTTATCGTTTCCACGCCGATAAGAAACTTGTGTAGATACCTATGCAGTAAAGACTAAAAAAGGTTTCATCTGTCGCCACTACAAGGTACTAGTTTTTAAAACTTAAACCTAGCTAGCTATGCTTACCCTACAGGGATCATTAATTGTGCTGATACCTATGACTATAGATGAGGGCAATTATTAAGGATTTTCGAACAAAGCAGAGATATTAAACGCCATGTTAAGCCTATTTCTGTGTCCTATTTAAAAGCATTCGTATCTGAGATTAATTAATGCTATATGATACGGCTTGAGAAGAATGATCTTCTCACAATTTCCGAATCCTCTCCGGAACTCTCATTAAAAGGCTTTTAAATATTATGAATATTATTAAAAAAACAGCGCTAACTTTCTTAATAGCTAGCTCTTTAGGCGTTATTAGCAGTTCAGCTTTCGCCGAAGAGTCTACTAATATTAGTGAAACGATTGCGTATGTTGAACAAGCCTTGGCAGATGTCAATAAAAGTGATTTTTCTGCTGCCATACTGCATTTAAAATCAGCTCGCTTATCTTCTGAGCTTATTACTAGCAATGAAGCTACTGTAAAACAAGCTAACGCCAATGTTATACAAGCTCAAATACTATCCAAATCTGGCGACGTACAAAAATCAGCTGAAGAATTAAATAAAGCATTAGTGCTTTACAAGACACTGTAAACTCCTTCGCAGGAAAGCAGGTCATTATGGGTGGGCAGAACTTGTCCACCCTTTTTGCCTAGCTAATCGCTCAATAATAACGCTTATACTTGAATTGTTAGGCACTAACTTAAGACGGGACAGCATCAAGCGTGGAAACCATAACTATTATTAGGCGCACACCGTACAGGTCGCGACCTGTAACTACGGTGCTTCAAAGCAATAGACGTTGGACAACAGCAACTGTTGACCGGAATAAGACCACCCAAGCCTAGCGCGTGGTGACGTTTCGAGCAATGGAGCGGTGCTTATGCCGGAAACACTCAACTCGCTTACGCTCGAAAAGCCCTATCCCGGCTTACAGCTGTCGCGCTTTAAGTTGGTAGCCAATAGTTACAAAGCAAACAACTCACGCATTTTTTGCCCAGGACTTTCGGCTCTCATAAAAACTTCACCCACTAAGAAGGCATAAATTTCATTATCTAGCATCAGTTGCACGTCATCATGCGTATGAATTCCACTTTCAGTGATAATGATACGATCATCGGGTATTTGTTGCTTTAAATCTAGGGTGGTTTTTAATGAGGTTTGAAAAGTACGTAGATCACGATTGTTAATGCCTATTAACTTAGTTTCAAGCTTTAGAGCACGCTGTAACTCATCGGCATCATGAACTTCGACCAAGACATCCATGCCCAGCTTAGTCGCAGCATCTGCTAATTCATTAAGCGCAACATCGTCTAGAGCAGCTGCGATTAATAAAATACAATCTGCACCTAAAGCCCGAGCCTCATAGATTTGATAGACATCAATCATAAAGTCTTTTCTTAATACTGGCAGAGGACAGCGCTCTCTGACCATCTGCAAATAAGCCTCTGAACCCTGAAAAAACTCTTTATCAGTTAATACCGACAAACAAGCTGCACCATTCATAGCGTAATCTTGACCTATCAATACCGGCTGAAAGTTTTCTCTAATGACACCTTGACTAGGGGAGGCTTTTTTTATTTCCGCAATAATAGCTGGCTTTTTGGCCAGCACCTTATAATTTAGCGCATTGTAAAATCCTCTAGGACGCTCTACACCGCTGGCAATTTCTTCAAGATTAGCAATGGACATGCCGGATTTACGTCTAGCAACTTCTTCGACTTTTTTTGCCAGTATGGTTTTTAGAATATCAGGAGTTTGTGTCATGAGTAATAAGAAGATTATGAGGTTTTGGAATAGGCAATTAATGCCTCGAATTTGGCTTTAGCCGCACCACTAGCGATAACTTGCTGGGCTTTTGCGATGCCAGCGGCCATAGTATCTGCAATATTAGCCGCATAAATAGCAGCGCCTGCATTAAGCAGAACAATATCAAGCGCAGCGCCGGCATGATTATCTAGCACAGACTTTACCATAGCCAAACTGTCGGCGGCAGTTGCAACCGCCAGCTCTTTTAAAGGTGTGCGTTTAAATCCGAACTGTTCAGGGCTAATGGTATAAGTTGAAACTAGCCCATCTTTTAGTTCAGCGATAGTAGTCGTAGTAGCAATACTGATTTCATCTAAGCCATCATCGGCATTGACGACTAAAACATGTTGGCTACCAAGCTTTTTTAAGACTTGCGCCAGAGGTTCTACCCACTCTTTTGCAAAGACTCCCATTAGCTGATTGGGTGCATGAGCGGGATTAGATAAGGGGCCTAATAAATTAAACAGGGTTCTAACTCCCATGTCTTTACGAACCTTAATAGTATGCTTCATAGCACCATGATGCTTAGGCGCAAATAAAAAGCCGACACCAATTTCATTGACACATTGCGCGACTTGCTCGGCATTTAAATCAAGATTGACGCCCGCGACCTCCAATACATCTGCACTACCACAATTGCTGGATACCGAACGATTGCCATGTTTAGCCACTTGCCCACCGGCAGCCGCGACGACAAAAGCGCAAGTGGTCGAGATATTAAAAGTGTTCGCGCCATCACCACCGGTACCACAAGTATCAATAATATAATCGCCTACAATATTTACTCTAGTCGCCAATTCCCGCATAACGTCTGCAGCGGCTGCGATCTCATCTATGGTTTCGCCTTTGCAACGCAAGGCGATTAAAAAACCAGCCATTTGAGCATCGGTTGCATTACCTGTCATGATACAACGCATCACGATGCGCATTTCTTCAGCATCAAGATTTTGCCTAGCTAGTAGTTTTTGTATGGCCTGTTGTATGGTCATTTATTTTGTGTGTCTTTGATGGCAAAAGTAAAGCTTATCGATCTAAAAAGTTCTTCAATAACTCATGACCAAATTCTGTCAGAATTGACTCAGGATGAAATTGCACGCCTTCGATATCTAGGGTTTTATGCCTAACGCCCATAATTTCATCCAGCTCACCTTGTTCATTTTGAGTCCAAGCCGTCACTTCTAAGCAATCAGGTAAGCTTTGTTGTTCGATAACAAGAGAATGATAACGGGTTGCTGTAAATGGATTATTTAAACCCTTAAAGACACCGACATTATGATGATAAATCTGTGAGGTTTTACCATGCATAATAGCTTTGGCGTGAATAATATTACCGCCAAACGCATAGCCGATACTTTGATGACCTAGACAGACCCCTAATATAGGAATTTGTCCCGCAAATTTTAAAATACTGGCTACAGATACACCTGCTTCTTTTGGAGTGCAGGGACCAGGAGAAATAACGATTTTATCGGGCGCTAACTTTTCTATCTCATCAACAGAAATCTGATCATTTCGAACAACTGTTACATCAGCGCCCAATTCGCCAAAATACTGTACTAAGTTATACGTAAAGGAATCGTAATTATCGACCATAACGACTTTAACTGAGCTCATAGTTGCTCTCCTTCTAAACCAGCTTCGGCCATACTAACGGCACGAAATATAGCGCGAGCCTTATTCATGGTTTCATCCCATTCGTTGGTTGGTATGGAATCGTAAACGATCCCTGCACCCGCTTGTATATGTAAGACTTTATCTTTGATGACCGCAGTTCTAATGGCAATAGCCGTATCAAGATTACCTGACCAAGCAACATATCCTACAGCACCTGAATAAATGCCACGCTTAACTGGCTCTAATTCATCAATAATTTCCATAGCACGTATTTTGGGCGCACCACTCACTGTTCCAGCTGGAAAAGTAGCGGCTAAGACATCAAAAGCATTTTTACCTTTTTCTAGGGTTCCTGTGACATTGGAAACAATATGCATCACATGAGAATAACGTTCTACAATCATTTTATCGGTTAGTTGTACTGTGCCTATCTCAGCAACTCGTCCAGCATCATTGCGACCTAGGTCTATTAACATCAAATGTTCGGCCAATTCTTTAGGATCAGCTAATAACTCAAGTTCAAGATCAATATCTTGTTCGGGCGTAATACCTCGTCTACGCGTTCCGGCAATCGGCCGTACCGTGACAGTATTATCTTCTAACCTAACTAATATTTCAGGTGAAGAGCCTACGATATGAAAATCATCTAAGTTTAGATAAAACATGTAGGGCGATGGATTTAAACAGCGCAGGGCACGGTATAAATTTAATGGTGAGGCCTTATAAGGAATTGATAACCTTTGCGATAACACTACCTGCATAATATCGCCATCGGTAATGTAATCTTTAGCTTTACGTACCGCGTCTTCATAGCCTTGTTGAGTAAATCCAGAAACAAAGTCCGATTCCTCAACGGCACGAGGATTACTGTGGCTATTAGGCTTTGCAGGCATATCGCGTAGTCGCTTAGCTAATTCTGTGACTCGCATCAGTGCACGATTATAAGCATCTGCCTCTTCGGGATTAGCGTGAGTCAGCAACAACACCTTGCCCGATAAATTATCGAACACCAGCATTTCTTCTGACACCATCAATAAAATATCAGGACAGCCTAGCGCATCTGGCTTTTCTGCTCCACGTAATCGAGGCTCTATATAATGTATGGTTTCATATCCAAAATACCCGACCAAGCCACCGTTAAAGCGAGGGTGTTCAGCGATGTCAGGTACTTTATAGCGTAATTTAAATTGCTCAATCCAAATCAACGGATTATCGTGAGTCACGGTTTCTAATAATTCACCGTTCTTTTCCACACGAATTAGATTACCACTAATTTTAACGACCGTTTGACAAGGCAAACCTATAATAGAATAGCGCCCCCACTGCTCGCCACCCTGTACAGATTCAAATAAATAAGAATAAGCGCCGTCGGCTAATTTTAGATAAGCGCTTAGGGGCGTATCCAAATCAGCCAAGACTTCACGACTAACGGGGATGCGATTATAGCCTTGCTGGGCGTAGTTATTGAATTGTTCTAGGGTCATGGTGATTTTTTTATTCAAATAATGAAATATCAACAACTTGATTTAATAGAAGAATTTGCAATTTTATTTTTTCTTATCAGCTCTTTTAGCGCGACAATTATTACTTCAGTCTTAGTTTTAACATCAGTTAATAACATAGCTTCTTTCTTTCATTAATTCATCAGGTAAATTGAGCGTTGTTTTCATGTCTTTAACTTCATATTGTGATTATTAACTAACGCTATCTAAGATAGATACCGAACAGACAATTAAAAGGCGGTTTGCTTACGCAAAACCGCCTTTCTCACGACTAATCTTTAAACGGCTAATGCCAATTCAGCACGCATTTCATCAATGACTTTTTTATAATCAGGTTGATTGAAAATGGCTGAACCCGCTACAAAAGTATCTGCTCCCGCTGCTTTAATAGCACGGATATTATCAGTCTTTACACCACCGTCAATTTCCAAACGAATATTCAGACCACTGTCGTCAATTCTTTTTCTAACCAATTTCAATTTATCCAATGCTGATGGAATAAATGATTGTCCACCAAAACCTGGGTTAACTGACATCAATAAAATGATGTCTAATTTATCCATGACATAATCTAAATAATGTAAAGGTGTTCCTGGGTTAAATACTAAACCTGCTTGGCAGCCGCAATCTTTAATCAATTGCAGAGTGCGATCTATATGCACAGAAGCTTCTGGATGAAAGGTAATAATACTCGCACCCGCTTTAGCAAAATCAGGAATAAGACGGTCTACAGGCTCTACCATCAAATGCACATCAATAGGTGCCGTTACGCCATGTTTTCTTAAAGCTTCACAAACCAAAGGTCCGATCGTTAAGTTAGGTACAAAATGATTATCCATAACATCAAAATGCACAACATCAGCGCCGGCTTTTAATACGTTATCAACTTCCTCACCCAATTTGGCGAAATTAGCAGATAAAATGGAGGGTGCAATCCAATTTTCATTCATGTTCTGTTCCTCAGTGTAAAACGAATTATTATATCTTTTTTTTATCAGCTTATCTTCGTTATAAAATAACGCTTATACCATCATACAGGAAACACAAGCAATGAAACTAGCGACCTTTACTCATAACAATCTATCCCGCGTGGGCGCGGTCATTGATGATATCGTTATCGATAGCCTAAGTGATGCAAATATTCCAAATACCATGATCGATTTTCTGAGTGCTGGAGCTAATGCATTACTAGCTATGCAAGAACTTATTGACAGCGGCCTAGGGCGTTTTAATCTAGCTGATGTTAAGCTTAATGCACCTATTCCAAGGCCAGGAAAGTATCTAGGTATTAGTTTAAATTATGCCGATCATATTACTGAAACTGGCGCAGAACAACCCAAATACCCCAGTTTTTTTACTAAACAAAGCACTTGTGTGATTGGGCATGGTGATTCTATACACCAACCTAAAGTATCCGATAAATTAGATTATGAAGGCGAACTCGCTTTTGTAATAGGCAAGCGCTGCCGACATGTCCCTGTCGAGAAAGCGCATCAAGTGATCGCTGGCTTTACTATTGCTAATGATGTCTCAGTACGTGACTGGCAAGCACGATCAGCTACCATGATGATCGGCAAATCTTTTGATACCTGTGGCCCATTGGGACCTTGGATAGTGACTGCAGATGAGCTCGTTAATCCACACCAACTATCCATTAAAACTTGGATAGACGATGAACTGCGGCAAGATGGTAATACTCAGCAGATGATTTTTAATTGTTACGAAATGGTCGCTTATTTATCTCAAGCCATGACCCTAGAACCAGGCGACGTTATTACTACCGGAACGCCTAGTGGAGTCGGCGTAAAAATGACTCCGCGGGGTTATATGAAACCTGGCCAAACCGTCAAAATTGAAATTGAAGGGATAGGCATACTATCGAATGAGGTTATAGAAGAACCAGATGAGTTTAACTATTAGACAAGTGTTTTCCTGAAAGAAGACAAAAGGCTCAAGGCGATAGCGTAACCCGACATAAAAGCAAACAATTAAACTTTTTCAGGGTTTTAACCACTTTTTCTAAGATTAAAAAAGCTTAATTTCTTTTGCCATGAATTATCAGCCTGCCTTATAGGCAGAGGAAATAATACCGTTACTTTTAGGCCGCCAAATTGCGAGACACCTAAAATAAGATCGGCATTATGTATACCTGCAATTCGTTGCACTATTGAAAAACCAAGCCCAGTACCTTTAGCGGTATTGGCTGTTTCAACACAACGATGAAAGCGCTCCAAAGATTTCTCATATTGCTCAGGTGGAATACCTGGGCCTGAATCTTCAACACAAAGCTGTAAATAACGTTCCTGACCCGTGACGGTTATCAAAACAGTGCCTTTGGGGGGTGTATATTTAATCGCGTTATCAATAATATTACGTATCAATATGGCCACTAAAGGGCCGTTGACAATAACCGGTACCGCATTTTCTTCTGCAAACTCCATCAGAATACGTTTTTTATGAGCCTCTGGCTCTAAATCAGCAATAACGTGAACAATTTCACGACTCACCATAGTGTTTTGTTTAGTCAAAAACTCGGTATTTGATTCTATCCGTGAAAAAGTCAATAGCTGCTGAACCATATAAGTCATCCTATTAACCCCTTGTTTAATACGCGATAGTGCTTGTTTGCGAACTTCTTCGTCGGTTGTTCTTAAAGCAACATGGGCTTGAGTTAGCAAGCCTGCAAGCGGTGTTCTTAATTCATGAGAAGCGTCCGCAGTAAATCGACGTTCGTGCTCAAAGGCTTGCTCTAATTGAACAAAGAGATTATTGATCTCATTAACGACAGGTACCATTTCATTTGGCAATCGTTTAGTTGACAACGGCTTAAGGTAGCTGGCTTCTCGCATAGCTAATGCCTTTTCTAACCTATTGATTGGGTTTAAAGATAAACCAACAATAAACCAAATGACTAAACCTAAAATGGGTAAACCAATTAAAAATTGTGTCACTAATTGCGAAGATATCTCATCGGTTAACTCAGCGCGAATTTCTTCTTTTTGAGCGACACGGATAATATATTCTCCGGTCGAGTTGGTAATATTGAATACATGCCAAATATGATTATCAATATTTGTTTCACTAAAACCATGATCCGCAGTAGAAAAGGCAAAAGTTGGTGCGCTATCTGAACGTAATAATAAGCCATTCTTTTTGGACCATAATTGAAAGGCAATTTTTTTCTCATATTTATGACCCAAGGCACTCGCTTGTAATATATCATCAAATATAGGCCATAACTGATCATCAAAATCAGTTTGATTGAGCCGATGAGCAGGAATAGCTGAGGTGTTTTCTGAGTACAATAACAACCCATCATCTTGCGGCCAAAGTTGAAAGACTCTTCTACTATTAAATTGATGCTTTAAAGCATAATTATTGAAAAACTCATCGGGCTTTCCTTGTTCTTGGCTAATATGTCCTGATAATGAGCCTTCACTAACTAAGCTTTCTACAAAAACATTGAGGACTTTTGCCGACTGGGCTAATTCTGCATCAAATAAGTTAGCTACTTCACCACGAGTCACTTCATAACTCAAATAAGCGGTAACCCCCCAAATCAACATGGAGGCTGAAAGCAACGTGACTAATAATAATTGACGTAAGGAATAATTCATAAGTCGTCATCATTATCAATAATATAACCGACTCCTCTGACTGTGCGAATCAGGGTAGAATCAAGTTTCTTTCTAAGATAGTGGATATGTACTTCAACCGTATTACTTTCTACGTCAGAATCCCAAGAATATAGACTTTCTTCTAACCTAGAGCGAGAAACGACTTTACCTATGTTGCCCATTAGAAAACTTAAGATTTCAAATTCCTTTTGCGAAAGCTCTATTTTTTCATCATTATAAGAGACTAAACGAGAAGCTGGATCGAGAATAATACCTTTATATTCAATAGTGGGCGCACTTCTACCTTCACTTCGTCGCGCCAAGGCTCTTAACCTTGCACAAACTTCATCTAATTCAAAAGGCTTAATAACAAAATCATCTGCACCGCTATCTAAGCCTAAAACTCGATCAGAAATAGTATCTTTAGCTGTCAGCACCATAACAGGGGTTTCATCTTTACGCGCTCTTAATGCCTTTAATATAGACATGCCATCCATATCTGGCAGATTTAAATCGAGGACTATTAATTCATAAGCATTTAGCTTTAAAGCTTCATCAGCCAATTTGCCATTGGTTAACCAATCAACCGCATAACCTTCCATTTTCAAGCCAGCAACCAAGCCATCGCCAAGTATTTCATCATCTTCAACTAATAAGAGTCGCATTTATTCTCCAAAATTATTTATCAGTTATAAGTGAACACAGAAAGCAGGACGCTGGTCGGGGTTTGCAACTCCGACCAAAACGTTTGGATGCCTTAATAGCTTCGAAACGTTAAGAACGGGGTTATAAACCTTGTACTGCGTGGTGGCACAAGAGCACTGCCTATGCCGGAAACGCTTTGCTCGCTTACGCTCGAAAAGCCTTATTCCGGCCTACTGGGACTAAACCAAGATGGCTTTGGAACCTAAACAGCTCTCAGAACGTCCTTCATGCTGGGCTGGAACATCTCGCCTAGTGGCTCCTGTATAAAGTTGCCTAGGCCTGCCGATTCTTTGCTCAGGATCAGAGATCATTTCATCCCAATGGGCAATCCAACCGACTGTTCTGCCCATGGCAAACATAGCGGTAAACATATTGGTAGGGATGCCTAAGGCATGTAAAACGATACCTGAATAAAAGTCGACATTAGGGTAAAGCTTCTTCTCAATAAAGTAATTGTCTTCCAGAGCAATGCGTTCCAACTCCAAGGCTAATTTAAAAATCTTATCATCATGTAGCCCTAGCTCAGTCAGGACTTCATGACAAGTCGCTCGCATTAATTTAGCGCGTGGATCATGGTTTTTATAAACACGGTGACCAAAACCCATCAGCCTGAAAGGATCATTTTTATCTTTGGCTTTCTGAATAAATTCAGGGATACGTGAGGCGTCACCTATTTGATTAAGCATATTGAGTACCGCTTCATTGGCACCGCCATGAGCCGCCCCCCAAAGACAAGTGATTCCAGCTGTAATACATGCATAAGGATTAGCACCACTAGAACCGGCTAAACGCACCGTAGAGGTCGACGCGTTTTGTTCATGATCAGCATGAAGAATTAAAATACGTTCTAAAGCACGGACTAAAATAGGGTTGGGCACGTAATCATCACAGGGCGTTGCCAGCATCATACGCATAAAGTTTTCCACATAACTTAGCTTGTTTTGTGGATACATAAAAGGTAAGCCAGTACTGTATCGATGACACATAGCAACTATGGTCGGTACTTTCGCAATCAAACGTATAGCGCACATTTCTCTATGCTTTTTAGATTTTATATCCAAAGCATCATGATAAAACGCGGATAAAGCACCAACAACTGCCACCATGATAGCCATTGGATGAGCGTCACGACGAAACCCTTTGAAAAAATTAGTGAGCTGATCATGCACCATAGTATGTATAGTAATGGTGCCCTCAAACTCCTGCATTTGAGCTTTATCAGGTAACTCACCATTCAACAATAAATAACTGACTTCCAAAAAAGTACAGTGTTCTGCCAGTTGTTCAATGGGGTAACCACGATAAAGTAAAATACCAGCATCACCATCGATATAAGTAATGGTTGAGCTACAACTCGCAGTAGAGGTAAAGCCTGGGTCATATGTAAATAGCCCCGTTTGTTTATAGAGTGTTTGGACATCTATAACATCGGGCCCTATGGTTCCTGATAAAAGCGGTAGCTCACAGACAGACTGTGCACCCTCATTTAAGGTTATGCTACGTAAATCATTCATGACTTTCTCTCCTCTAAAAATCTATAAGCACCGTGGAATCATGATGACTCAGCTGTTAGCAACATTAGCAATAGCTAGCTTAGCTAATTCGGTGACTTTGTCCCAATTTTTCTCTTTAACGGCATCTTCAGGAACTAACCATGAGCCACCGACACAGGCCACATTGTTTAAGCTCAGATAAGCATTGTAATTTTCCGGTGAAATTCCACCTGTTGGACAAAAAGTCACTTGAGGAATAGGGCCTGCAATTGCTTTTAGCATAGGGATACCACCCGCGGCTTCTGCTGGAAAAAACTTAAAATGATCTAAACCCGCTTCCATACCCAGCATAAGTTCCGATAAGGTAGAGATACCCGGAATTAAAGCAATATTGCCTTCTTTAGCAGCGCTTAGTAAAGCAGGTGTTAGCCCAGGACTAATAGCAAATACGGCGCCGGCTTCTTCTGCAGCCTTTAATTGTTCAGGCGTAGTAATCGTACCCGCTCCGACTATCGCCTCTTTGACTTCTTGGCTGATCAGTCGAATAGCTTCCAAGGCAATAGGTGTGCGCAAGGTTATTTCTAAAACCTTAATGCCACCAGCCACTAAAGCTTTCGCTAAAGGCACAGCATCATCTAAGTTTTTAATAACCATAACAGGCATAACAGGACCAGCGTTTAAAACTTCTGTAGCTTGGATTTTCAAATGTTTTGGATTCATGATTTTACTCGATAGTTTTTTGTAGGTCGGGTTAGCGATAGCGTAACCCGACGAATAGGTTAGAAATAATGGTTTAAATTATGATTATTATTTAATCAACAAGAAACAAATTACTCGCGCCCGTTTCAGCAGAAGATGCACCTAAACGGAAGCCACCGAACATTTCACGACCCATACCATAATGATGGTTCTTTGCAGAATTAGGCACTGGAACTCTGGCATTAAACTCAGCTTCGTCGACTAATACATTGATATCGCCCGTTTGTAAGTTCATAGAAATAATATCGCCATTTAGCACTTTTGCTAAAGGTCCACCGGACTCACACTCTGGACACAAATGAATGACCGAAGGCACTTTACCCGAAGCACCCGACATGCGACCGTCAGTCACTAAACCCACTTTATAACCTTTATCTTGCAACACACCCAGTGGTGGTGTCAGCTTATGTAATTCTGGCATGCCATTAGAACGAGGGCCTTGAAAACGAATGACCGCCACAAAATCTTTTTCTAATTCACCACGCTTAAAAGCGGCCAGCATATCTTCTTGATCGTCAAAAACAACTGCAGGTGCTTCAACAATTTGATGATCCGCTGATACCGCTGACATTTTTGAAATACCTCGACCTAAATTACCGTGCATCACATGTAAGCCACCGCCAGTAGCGAAAGGCTTTTCAACCGTGCCTAGCACCTCAGTATCCAAAGACGTTTCTGGAACAGGTTCCCAAACTAAGCTATCAGCAATTAATTTAGGTTCTTCACGGTAACTGTTCATGCCACGTTGATCGGCAACGGTCAAGATGTCTTCATGCAATAGACCGTTACGTAACAGTTCAGCGATCAGTACACCCATGCCACCAGCGGCTTGGAAGTGATTAACATCGGCCGGACCATTAGGATAAATTTTAGCAATCAAAGGAATGGCTTTAGAAAGCTGATCAAAATCATCCCAATTAAGCACAATACCAGAAGCACGGGCAATGGCGATTAAATGCATGGTGTGATTCGTTGAGCCGCCAGTAGCCAACAAACCGATCACTGCATTGACAATAGCTTTTTCTGAAATCATGTGCGCTATAGGGCGATAATCATCGCCCATTGCCGTAAATTTCAAAACCTGTGTTGCTGCGGCTTTAGTGAGTTCTTCACGTAAGGGTGTGTAAGGATTGATGAACGAACTACCCGGCAAATGCATGCCCATGATTTCCATCATCATCTGATTACTATTAGCCGTTCCATAAAAGGTGCAAGTGCCAGGACTATGATAAGAAGCCGATTCCGCTTCTAGTAGTTCTTTACGACCAATTTTACCCGTCGCATAATCTTGACGAGCACGCGACTTTTCCTTATTGGTTAGGCCACTAGGCATAGGGCCTGCAGGAATAAATATAGCCGGTAAGTGACCAAAACTAAGTGCACCGATTAATAAGCCCGGTACGATTTTATCGCAGACACCTAAGTAAATAGCACCATCGAACATATTATGGCTCATACCTACCGCAGTGGTCATAGCAATTAGGTCACGACTGAATAAGGATAATTCCATGCCAGGCTGACCTTGAGTAATACCATCACACATAGCAGGAACACCACCTGCTACCTGAGCTACACCACCTGCCGCTCTAATAGCCGCTTTGATAACATCTGGCGCATCTTTATAAGGCTGGTGAGCCGACAACATATCATTGTAAGAAGTGATGATAGCTATATTGGCTTTTTGATCACCGGTTAAGTCAGCTTTTTCACTGGCACTACAAGCAGCAAAGCCGTGTGCCAAATTACCACAACCCATGCCTGAACGTATCGGACCTTTTTTAGCAATGCCATCAATATAATTTAAATAAGCAGAGCGGGTAACATGGCTGCGCTCAATAATATCTTGAGTCACTTTTTCAATAATGGGATGCATGGTGATTCCTGTTGTATTTATTTAATTAATTAATTAATGAGGCTATAAGCTTAACAAGGGACAAAACACTTGCGTAGGTTAGGTTAGGCGCTAGCCGTAACCCAATACACCACGATTGTGTCGGGTTACGTTACCGCTAACCCGACCTACACCTGATAACGGTTTCAATAATCAGATGCATGGTGATTCCTGTTGTATTTATTTAATAGGGCTAGCAGCTTAAAGCAGCACAGATGCTAGGTTTTCCCTTCGCCTTTCGCCCTGAGCCTTTTGTCTTCTCTCAAGAGAACTCTATCTAAAAGTGAACGGTTAAGCTAGTCTGTCCAACCTTAAGTTACTAGCCATTGGTGTTATTCTTCCCAAGCCCTACCATCTCTGGCAATCAATGCAACTGAGGCTACTGGCCCCCAAGTACCTGCTGTGTAGGGCTTAGGTGCATCTTTATAATGGTGCCAAGCGTTTTGGATAGAATCGACCCAAGTCCACGCTTGCTCAATTTCTTCTCGACTCAAGAATAAGGTAGGATTACCACGCATAGCCTCTAAGACTAACTTCTCATAACCCCCAAAAATTCGGCTTTCTTTGAAGGTCTCAGAAAAACTTAAGTCCAATCGGGTCTTTTGTAATTTGATATGCTCATCAATGCCAGGAATTTTATTAAGCATTTCAATTTCTACGCCTTCATTAGGCTGTAGATGAATAATTAACTTATTCGGTGGTAATTCACGAAAACTATCTTTAAAGATGTTATGCGGTAGTTGCTTGAAATAAACAACAATTTCCGTACGTTTGCCTGTTAAACGTTTTCCAGTACGCAGATAAAAAGGCACACCCGCCCAACGCCAGTTATCGATATCAACCCGTAAAGCCACAAAGCTCTCAGTAGTACTTTCTTTATTAGCACCCTCTTCATCTAAATAGCCCGGAACTGTATCACCTTTAATATAACCGCCAATATATTGGCCACGCACGGTTTTTTCTTCAACATTATTAAGTGTGATGGGGCGCAGTGCTTTTAATACTTTTATTTTTTCGTTATGAATGCTTTCAGCTTCCAGATTAACCGGAGGCTCCATGGCAATAAAGGTCAGAATCTGCAATAAATGATTTTGCAGCATATCCCTTAATTGACCCGTTTTATCAAAATAATCCCAGCGACCTTCAATACCGACTTCTTCAGCGACGGTAATCTGAATATGATCAATGGTATTGTGGCTCCAGTTAGTGGTAAAAATTGAGTTAGCAAAACGCAAGGCTAATAGGTTCAATACTGTTTCTTTACCTAGATAATGATCGATACGATAAACCTGTTTTTCAGTGAAAACACTCGCTACAACATCATTAATTTCTTTTGATGATTTAAGATTGTGACCGATAGGCTTCTCCATAACCATGCGTGAGGTTTCCGTCAAAACACCGCAATGATCCAAACCTTGGCAGATACTCTTAAAAAGAAACGGTGAAACCGCAAAGTAATTAACCATAATGCGCTTTTGCTGATCGATCACTGCATTTAACTGCTGATATTGATCCATCTGAGTCAAATCGATTTTCAAGTAGGATAATCGTGCTGAGAAACGCTTCCACACTACGCTATCAATAGCGTCACTTAAAAACTCTTTCAAGCTGGTGTGTGCAAGTTCAATAAACTCATCGTCTTTTAAACCTTGAAGATCAACACCAATAATACGGGTATCGGCCTCAATAAAATTGGCATTTTCAAGGCGGTACAAAGAGATAAGTAATTTGCGCCTAGAAAGATCACCTAGCGCACCATAAATAACTAAATCACAGGGTTTAAATGCTTTTTTATGATCCATAATGACTCTTTAGGGTAATAGTGATGGGCGGATATAAGAAATAGTACAATTTCATTATCTCAGAAATTTATTAAAAATGCTGTTTTGTCTATATTTTTAACTGGCATTGCAGGGTGGATAAGCTATGCGCACCCACCTAAACATTTTTGAACTGTCAACATTATGAGGGGCAGCCGTCGAGTTTGTAGCCTACCTGTAGGCCGGAATAAGGCTTTTTGAGCGAAAGCGAGTATAGCGTTTCCGGCAAATATACCGCTCCAGTAATAAAAACGCCACCAAGCGCTACGCTAGCAGGGTCTTATTCCAGCCTACAACCAATCAAATACGGCAACAATTAGGTGGATGCACTGACGAGGCTGTGAAAGTATTCTTTTTATTCCCCTCTTTAGCAAAGAGGGGTTAGGGGAGATTTGATCTATTAAAAAATTATTATTAAATATCAATAATCTATGACTTAATAAAATCCCCCTCGATCCCCCTTTTACAAAGGGGGAAGC
>CAIZMK010000093.1 GCA_903934035.1 uncultured Methylococcaceae bacterium | reverse complement strand
AATTAATTATGAGATAAATCCATATGCCTTTAAAAATTTTATTAAGTCTAATATTAACTTTTGGCTACAGTCTCTCTTTTGCTGAATACAAGCCAGCTATCACATTAGAAAAAACGGTAGACACTTATAACGTAAATAAAAATGGAACTTATGTTTTAAGATCCGAGAACGTTATTCTTATTGAAACCGAGAATGGTGTAACTCGTGATGCGGCACCTGATATTGAATACAACAGTACTTTCGAAACAGTAAAGATTCTCTCGGCTTATACATTGCAGACCGATGGAAAGAAGACCCCAGTGCCTAAAGAAGGCATCAAAACTACAGATGATCCATTAAGCGAGGGAGCTCCTATGTTTAGCGATAGCAAACATAGAGTGATTATCTTTCCTAATGTAAAAGTTGGCAGTCGTCTTTGCTATACCTATGTGTTAACCGCACACGATGTAGCGTTTAGAAATAATTTTGTATTGCCAAGCTTCTTCAGCCCGCACTACAAATACACTAATCAAATTATGAATATTAATATTAGCGAAACGCTACCTGTATATATTGATAAGCGAGGAGTTGAAGGCGGGTTAATTAAGAAATCCAATAACCAAAATCAGTATCAATTTACCTACTCACAAACAAAAGTAACACCACCCGAGCCAGGCGAAGTTGAAGAATATGATTACTCACCATATCTCGTTTTTTCAACCTTCCCAGATCAAGTAAGTATCGGGAAAGATTATCAATTAAAACTTGCAGGAAAAGTTAAGCTAACACCTGAAATTAAACAACTCGCAGATCAATTAACCGACAAGATAACTGATCAGCGTGAACAAGTCCGCATCTTATACAACTGGGTTAAAAACAATATACGTTATGTTGCGGTATATATGGGAAATGGTGGATTTGTGCCCCACAATGTTAACTCCATTTTGCATAATCGATATGGCGATTGCAAAGATCATGCCGCTATCTTAGAAGCGTTACTAAACGCAAAAGGAATACCTAGCAGCGGCGCTCTCGTTAATGCAGGAGAAGCTTTTACTTTACCAAAATTTGCTGTCACAGCTCCTCAGAATCACATCATTACTTATGTGCCTAGCCTAGACATGTATTTGGATTCCACCTCCAAATACACATCCTTTGGAAATCTACCTATAAGTGATTTAGATAAACCGGTCATTCTTACTGCACTTAATAAATTAGGTCATACGCCAAAAATGCGTAAAGAGGACTATGAAATTAACTCTGAAATTAAAATGAAAATAAATGCTGACGGAAGTATTGATGGGTTCAGTCGCAATTATTTTAAGGGGAGTGTTGCCTCATCGTATCGTTCAAGTCGTGTTGCTCATGCAGAAGAGGATCCTCAAACTACCATCAACCGCATTCTACAATCTACTGGGCAGACTGGAACAGGTGAATTGAAAGCTACAGATCCATTTGATACTGATAAACCATATTCTGTTGACGCTAAATTCAAATTAGATCCTGTCTCTAATTTCCCTGGTCCTGCAGCCATGAAAATTCCAATGGGGGTATCAGTCAATCTAATCTTAGATGAGTCTCAAAATAAACCTATCGCTAAACGTTTTATTCCTTATGTTTGGTATCCAAACATTTACAGAGAAAGCTACGTTATAGAGTTTCCAGAAAAAACTAGAATCACTAGAGTTCCAGAGAATATGAGTTTTCATAAAGCAGATATTCAATACGACTCAACATATCGTTTAGAACGTAATAAACTCTATGTGACACGGACACTTATTGAAGATCACAAAGGAGAAGTCGTTCAGCCTGATGAGAAAACTTCGTTTAAGGAATTTATTCCCTTATTACAGAAGGATTTGAGAAGCCAAGTTTTTTATGAGTGATTATTTTAAAGATAAAGAAAATTACACTTTTCTTAACCAAAAGCATAACCAATTGATTTTGTTGATTCTTCGCTAGTGCCTTTTTCGGTTGTCCATTTAAGCCTAAGAAAACACAATGTATAAATACTTTTCTTTATCGGAGATATTTATAAATGGCACAAGCAAAGACATTTACTCAATCAGAACTAGATCAAGTTCTTCGTTTTATCAGTACTAAAAAATACGCATTAAGGGATCG
This sequence comes from uncultured Methylococcaceae bacterium, assembly GCA_903934035.1. Lineage (GTDB taxonomy): Bacteria > Pseudomonadota > Gammaproteobacteria > Methylococcales > Methylomonadaceae > Methylobacter_C. The sequence continues at coordinate 1,518 of CAIZMK010000093.1, read as the reverse complement.
CGCAATTATATTGACTAGTTTCTGGTCGGGAATGCGTGTGGGTGAAATCGCTAACTTGAGAATGCGCGATGTATTAAACGATGATGGTAGTTTGAAAAACGAAGTTCGTTTAAGTGCAGCCCAAACAAAAGGCGATAAAGGGCGTTTAGTATTCATTCCACAAAAGCTCAAAGATGAATGGGCTAGTTACTTAACGACAAGAAAGGTTCAGCATTTAGATGTGCCTTTATTTCATACCGAAAACCGATTAGGGTTTAGTCCTAATGGCTTATGCCAGTGGTTCTTTTGGACTTACAAGCGAGCAGGGATTAATGGGGCAAGTAGTCACAGCGGAAGAAGAAGCTTTATTACCAGCTTAGCTAGCAAAGGTATTGGTGTGCGTGTATTAGCAAGTTTGGCAGGTCACAAATCAATTATGGTCACACAACAGTATATTGATGTGAACGATGATATGAAACGAAATGCTGTGGAATTAATCTAGGACTTCACCGTCCTGAATCAGGACGGATTATGTAACTTTTAAATGCATATTTAATGGCTTTTATGTAAGCTTCAATTAACTTTCCAAATGTTCAAAAAATATGCTTAATCAAGATATAAATTCTAGATTTAACGATTGGCTTCTTAACCCAACTGAAGCATTAGATTTTGAAGTCAAAAGGTGGCTTGACCCAAAGAATAATATTGAAGATAGAGGCTCCATTGTTAAGGCTGTTATAGCTTTAGAGAATCATGGAGGTGGTTTTCTTTTAATTGGATACAAAGAAAATGATGTTAAGCAGCTAGTGCCCGATGAAAATAGACCAGAGAATTTAGAAGATTTTTCTACAGATGCTATCAATGGATATTTAAGAAATTACGCTGAGCCAGTTTTTCATGTTGATGTGAGTATTCAAAGTCATCCAGAGTCTGGCGAGATATTTCCACTAGTTAGGGTTCACGGAATATCAAGTGTTCCAGTAAGAACAGCCAAAAATACACCAAATGGCAAACTTGCTAATAATACTTATTATATTCGGAGGCCTGGGCCTGCTAGCCAAGCCCCTGTGTACGGATACGAGTGGGATAAATTAATTGAAAGATGTGTGTTAAAGCAAAGAGCAGAAATAATTGAGACTTTAAAATCATTTAATTTAATTTCCGATTTAAATCCTGATGTTTCTGAATCGCAGGGATTAAAAAGCTTTCGAGATGAGTCTTTTGCTAAATGGCAAAAACTTAATAATGAGCTACCTAATGGAGATCCAGCAAAAATTGAATATGGAACTTTCTCATTTGCTTGCCAAATTATTGGGGAATCTAAGAATTTAGACTCCGTAGATATCTTAAGAAATATAGAAGGTTTAAGAAGATATACAGGCTGGCCAATTTTAGTTGTATTACACCAGCCAGAAAGTAAACCATATATAGATAACGGTGTTATAGAAGCTTCCCTGATAAAAATTAATCATCCTAATCCAGCTCATTCTGACTTTTGGAGAGTTTCTCCAGATGGCTACGTATATCTTCTAAGAGGTT
>CAIZMK010000092.1 GCA_903934035.1 uncultured Methylococcaceae bacterium | reverse complement strand
GTCTTTGCTCATGAGTAAGGGCATGGAGTTGGCTAAAAGAGGTGCAAAGACCGCCGCGAATACCAATAAAGCTATCCATGCTAAGCCGATTTCAACACCGACACCGTTACGCGTTTTACGCCATACGCGGGCCGCATAGGATTCACCATTCAAAACGACTTTAATCATAACTAACCCTAGGATCGGCCAAGGTGTAACAAAAATCGGCCAGTAAATAACCGATCAAGGTAAGGAAACCACTGACCCACGTAATCGACAGTACCAGTTCTCGATCTCGACCCTTGACGGCTTCTACCGCCAACTGCCCCATACCATCAATGCTGAAAATATGCTCAACTATCAAGGAACCTGCTAACAAACTCGGCAATAAACCCGCCGAGATAGTAATCAACGGTAACAAACTATTACGAAACACATGCCGCCATAACACCTCATGTTCAGCTAAACCCTTGGCGCGGGCTGTACGGGCATATTCAGAATGTAAGTTTTCTAATATAGAGGTGCGCGTCAACTTGGCTAAAGCAGCGAAACCGCCATAAGATAAGCACAAGACCGGCAGCACAAAATGCCATAAGCGATCTAGCAAGAAACCTCGGACAAATCCCGCAGCGCCCCAATGCGGTAAAAAAGGCATATCTAAAGCTTCTCGGCTACTAATACCTGAGGTTGGGAACCACTGAAAATGCTGAATATTAGCGAAGAAGCCTAATAACAATACGCCCGCTAACATGGTAGGAATTGACCATAAGGCCAGCATCGACATGCCCATACCGACATCAAAACGACCACCTCGATGCGTTGCTGACTTCATGCCGACAAAAATAGCAATCAGATAAGTGACTGGAATGGTAACTAGATTCAATAATAAGGTAATGGGAATACGTTCGACCAATATATCGGCTACAGGCCGTCCATATTGAAAGCTAGTGCCTAAATCCATGCCTTTAGTAAAAGAAAATTCACCTTGGTTACCTTGCTCATCCATCACAAAGCCAATAGGTAAGACATTATTTAACCAATGCAGATATTGCAGCGGTGCAGGTTTATCCAAGCCATAACGCTTATTGTAATAGTTGAGTAAGGCCTGTTTTTCTTGAGGCTTCATATCCATGCCACCCACTAAAGTCTGAGCGCTGATTCCACCTGGCGACATAGCCATTACCGTAAAAACTAAAACAGTAATGCCCAACAGCGTGGGGATCATCAGTAATAAACGCCGTAATAAATAAATCAGCATAATAGTGACGGCTTATTGGCTATATTTTTGTTGAGCTTTAGGCACATAGTTTTCTAAGGGCAATAAGCCTAGATTCAAACCTAACTTAGTCATTTGTAAATTATGGATACGCTGATCAACAAATAACAAACTCTTACGGCGCATTAAAAAGGTGTAAGGCTGATCGTCATAAATGATACGTTCAGCTTGCTGCCACAACGGTAAGCGTTTACTTTCATCAACCGTGCGCCTTGCTTCATCTATCAACTTATCCAATGCTGAATTTTTATAACTGACGTAATTGTCGCCATTGCTGGCCGCCTGGGTAGAATGAAATATCTGATATAAATCGGTTTCTATACCGCTAGTCCAACCTAAAGTAATGGCATCAAAATCTTTTTTATCGAGATTCTCTAGCATGACCGGCCATTCTTGTGGAAACGGAATCATCTTGACCCCTGCCCTAGCGTATAAATCTTTTAGCAATAGCACCATACGCTTAGTATCTTCATTAGATTCTAAATAGGTCAATTTGAATTCAAAAGGCTGGCCTGCCTGATCCTCTAATACGCCATCATGATTACGATCTTCATAACCCGCTTCTTTAAGCAGCGCCTTGGCTTTTTCTACATCGAAACGGTAGGCTTGCAAGTTATTATCGTGCTGTTTGCCAGCGCTGCTAAAAGGACTCAGTGCAGGTTCGGCATAACCCAAAAAGATATCACTGATAATGCGATTAACATCCGTCAGATAAGTCATCGCTAATCTAACACGCTTATCGGCAAAGCGAGTAGGCTTAGCAGAGCGATACTCATTCCAACCGATGTAGCTGTAACCGACTACCGGTGGCATATATTCGAAGTTATGACTCTTTTTGGTGATTTGCTCATCATTCTTTAGCGTTTGATATTCCACAGGACGCGCCGCATAACTATCAATATCACCATTACGGTAAGTGGTTAAGCGAGCACTATCATTCTGTATGATTTTCCATAAGATACGATTGTAGGAAGGCTGTACATCACCCCAATAATGATCATTACGCACTAACTCTACACCGCCTTTATCGGGTGACCAACTCTTAGCATCCAGCAATTTATAAGGGCCACTTCCAAATAACACGCCTTTAGATTCATTAAACTTTTGCGGTTCTTTTAAATACGGCTCATAAAAATGCTTGGCTAAAATCGGCATAGAACCTGCCAATGATAAGGCTTCAAAATAAGGCTCTTTGAAGGTAAAGACCACTTCAAATTGACCATTGGCCTGTACGGTTTTTATTTTTTCCAAATAAGCCCTATCACGTGGCGCTTGTATGGCTTCGGTCATAATGAAATTAAAGGTAAAAACCACATCGTCAGCTGTTAAGGCGATGCCATCAGAAAAATTCACATCCTCACGCAATTGAAAACGTATGATTAAGCCATCTTCACTCATGGTCCAGCTTTTGGCGATTAAACCTTCCCAATTTAAGGTGTCAGGATTACGGTTAATCAAACTTTCTAATACATAACTTTGCACATTGCTTGCATAAGCATCGGTAGATACCAACGGTGTAATCGTTTTTAAATTGGTACCGAAAGCCTCTACACTCCAATCACCTTGGCCATAATCAGCTAGATGAGTCGCATCATTGGCGCGCTTAAAAGCTACGGCAACCTCTTTGGATCCCTTATCTTTTAAAGAGGCATCATTCATTACTAGGCCTGATGCTAAGACGCTTCGTAATTCACGTACATCCTTAGCTAAATCAGACATTGACGCTTCCATCGCTGTGAGCTTCAACCATTGTCGATCAATCTGGTACATGACCAGAAATATTGAGAATATTAGCGTAATAAGCAAAGAAAAAAGCAGCCAATCCCAGGTAGTAATTTGTTTTTTCATGATTTATTTAGATAGCTAAAAGAATGAATAATAATTTATTTTTCAATACTGCGAGGATAGCACAAAAAAACCCGCCAAATTAAAAGCAGTAACAATTGTAACTAATTTTTTTTACAAAACACCCTATCTTTACAACGTATCTAAGCAGTTAAAGCATAGACAAAGTTCTGGACTTCATTACGGTGATCATAGATACTTGGCGCATTCGATCAACTAGCCATTATTATAATAAGGAGTATGGTTTATGGGTTTTATGCAAGGTAAAAAAGTTTTAATTGTAGGTTTAGCGAGTAATCGCTCTATTGCTTGGGGCATAGCCCAAGCCATGCACCGCGAAGGCGCAGAACTAGCCTTTACTTTTCAAAATGAAAAGCTTCAAAGTCGCGTTGAAGAAATGGCAGAACTATGCAACTCTAAAATAGTGATTGAATGCGATGTAAGCATTGATGAACATATCGACACTGTATTTTCAAAATTAGGTGAACAGTGGGATGGTTTAGACGTTATCGTTCATTCTGTCGCTTTTGCACCTCGTGATGCACTCAATGGCGATTATGTTGACGTCACTACTCGTGAAAACTTTAACATTGCTCATGATGTGAGTTCATACAGCTTCACCGCTTTAGCTAAAGCTGGACGCGCAATGATGAAAGGTCGCAATGGCTCATTATTAACCTTATCTTATTTGGGTGCAGAACGTGCCATCCCTAATTACAATGTAATGGGCGTTGCTAAAGCGAGTTTAGAAGCTAATGTCCGCTATATGGCAGTCGCTTTAGGTGCTGAAGGAACACGTGTTAATGCCATTTCGGCTGGCCCTATCAGAACATTAGCGGCATCAGGCATTAATGACTTTAAGTCTATGCTCAACAAAGCTGCAGACACCTCACCCTTAAAAAGAAATATTACAATAGAAGAAGTAGGCAACGCGGCTGCATTTATGTGTTCTGATTTGGCTTCGGGTATAACCGGAGAAATTACTTATGTCGATTGTGGCTATAACATTGCTGGTTTAGCCGCCGCTAACTAAACCAACAAATCGCATACAAAAAAAGGGAGCTTAAGCTCCCTTTTTTATTAACTAAAACTTAATCTTATTGAGTCTGAGTTTTAGTGTTCACCGTTACGTCTGCTTTACGTTGTAAACTATTTAATGCCTGATTAAACTCAGTTTGACCAAAAGCATTGGCAATATTCTTCTTGGCCAACTCTAGTTGTTTTTTATCAGCTTCGCTCATTACGCCTTCGGTTGCTTTTGACAGACTTACTACCAAACGCTCACCGGTAGGCAAGGTAACATTAAATATGCTTGGCTTATCAACCAAAGGTTTAGGCGCCTTAAAAATAGCGCTACTCAGTGCATCAGGAAGTTTGTTTTTTCCACGCACCAAACCCTTTTCTGTCTTAATTGATAGATCATTTTCAGCAGCTATTGCCTGTATTGATAATCCGGAACGTAGCTTCTCAGTTATTTTCTGAACTTTCTCATCAGTTAGTGATTGAGCTTTTTGTTTTATTAACACAGAGACGACATCTTGCTTAACTTCACTTAACTCACGTTTAGTAGCTGCTTTATGCTCTAAAAGTCGAACCACAACTAATCGCCCAGCACCTAATTCCACTGGCGCACTATTATTACCTTGTAAGACTTCTTCAGAAAACGCTACGTTGCGAATCTTATCTTCAGTAGCAACGCCCTCGCCTTTATCTTTAGTAAATAAAGAAGATTTTTTAACAGTTGTTCCTAAGTTGGTAGCGACTGTTTGCAAACTATCGGGGTGCTCAAAACTCATTTCCGTTAGCTTTTCACCTGCTTCAAAAAAAGCATTCTCAGCTTGATTTTTTTGATAGGCTTGAATGACATCATTCTTCACACTTTCAAAAGACTTAACTCCACCCGCCACCAAATCAGTCACTTTAATTAAATGATAACCAAAAGCTGATCTAACTGGATTTGATACTTCACCCAATTTTAGAGCGCTAGCAGCCTCCTCAAAGGATTTCTCCATAACCCCAACATTGAATAAACCTAAATCACCGCCTTTTTGGGCCGTCAATTTATCATCAGAGACTTCAGATGCTAATACAGAAAAGTCCTTAGTCTGTAATTCATTCTTAGCTTTAGTTGCTTTTTCTAAAGCTTCTTTTTCACTGACTTTATCATTAACAGTGAATAAGATATGGCTTATTTTTCTTCGCTCTGGATTAGTAAACAACTCTTTCTGATCATCATAATAAGCTTTTAACTTATCATCGCTGAGCACGACCTTTTTAACAATGTCATCGAGTATTAACTCAACATATTCAACAGAAACTTGCTCTGGAATTTGATAAAGAGCCTCATGTTGCTGATAATAAGTTGAAATTTCTTCATCTGTAGGCTTTTCTATCGATGCCTGTAAAGGCACAGCCACAAAATCAACATCACGTTGCTCATTTTGGATTTTAAAGAAAGCTTCTACATCATACTGACTAGCAAAACTGCTATCTATAATACTATGCTGAAACTGTTCCATAGTTAGCGCGTTTTTAATTCTGCTTACAAACTCACCCGAAGAAATCCGCTGCGAACTCAATAAAGTTTTATATTGTTTATCGCTGAACTTACCTTCTACCTGAAAATAAGGTAACGATTTAATAAATTCACGAGCTTCTTCGTCTGTTATAACAAGACCTTCAGAGTGTACGTATTGCAATAAAACTTCATCTTTTATAAGTTTTTGCAATGCTTGTGTCTTTAAAGTCTGTTCATCAATGTTTAAACCCTGAAGATTTTGACTATATTGTTCATAGGCTTTATTTACATCTCTCTGATAGAAATCTTTATCTCCAACTGACGCAACGGGAGCTTCTTTACCAGTATCCAAATAATTATTAATTCCCCACAAAGCAAAAGGGACACAAATTAATGTCAAGATAACCCAAGCAAGGGCTCCTTGCGATTTTTCTCTAATTTTTGTCAGCATAGATCATTCCTAAAGCATCAATTGTTGAGCAAAAAAAAACCCTGAACCGTTTGGCTCAGGGTTTTTTAAATTGGCGGAGTGGACGGGGCTCGAACCCGCGACCACCGGCGTGACAGGCCGGTATTCTAACCAACTGAACTACCACTCCAAAGTCTGGTGGGTGCTGAGGGGTTCGAACCCCCGACCCTCGCCTTGTAAGGGCGATGCTCTC
>CAIZMK010000091.1 GCA_903934035.1 uncultured Methylococcaceae bacterium | reverse complement strand
CTCAAAAAGTCTTATTCCGGCCTACAGCTATATTATTAATATTGTGGTGCTGGTCGTAGGGGCGTATTGCATACGCCCTGTAAAATTAAGTCCGTTCGAAAAGGGCGAATCTGTCACCCCTACATTGTTTTGCGTCAATGCCTACAGCTAAGCACTTGTAGGCCGGAATAAGACCACCCAAACGTATAGTGGTTAGGTTTTTTAAGACAAAGATATCGGTTGTTTCATATTAAAGAATTTCGCCAGTAAAATCCATTTCGACCCTGCCATTAACGAGTTTTAAGTTAGCATCAAACTCAGTGTCTTTAGTGGATTTAAATCCTTTTAACAGCCCTGTCTCGCCCGTAGTGAGTAATTTAAGCGCTAATTCTTCAGTGATAACTTTCTTGGCAATCACTTTCCAGATTACTGACTTACAGCCATTGCGCCATTCACTGCAACTATAAGCTTTGTTGGTTTCAATGATTTTACCGTTACACAAAGGGCAATCAGCTAGGATTGATGTCAGCTTTTGTTCTGGTTGATTTTGCAGTTTGTTATAAATGAGTTCTCCTGAAGGCTGCAAAATAAGTTGTGCATTAAAGCTGTCATTATTAACCTTAAGTAGATAAGCCTTTAGAGTACGACCTATTTGTAGGAGTTGGCTAGCCATATCACGACTAATGTTTACGCCATAAAGCTGCTTATTTAACAGATACTGGCAACCGCTTTTCCATTGACTACAACCATAAGCTTTTCGACCTTCGATAATCGGCTGCTGGCAACGTGGACAGGCACCTAATTGGGTAGGGTCATAAAGGGATTTTTCTGAAGCGTCATTTAATTGCTGGGTAAACTGGATAATCTCCGCCATAAACTGATCGGGATCATAAGTATTCTGCTCTATTTTTTTTAGCTTAGCTTCCCATTCACCGGTCATTGCTGCTGACTTTAAACGCTCATCAGCAATAATAGCAATCAAATGTCGACCTGATTCGGTAGATAAGATTAACTTTTTTTGGCGCTGAATATAACGACGCTTGATCAAGCCTTCAATAATAGAAGCGCGTGTAGCTGGCGTACCCAAACCTTTGTCCTTTAAAGCTTCTTTAAGCTTTTCATCGTCAAAGGTTTTGCCGGCAGACTCCATGATGCCTAATAAACTCGCTTCGTTATAGGCCTTAGGCGCAGTGGTTTTACCTTGGTTTATATGAGGCTCATGTGGGCCTGTTTCGCCAACTGTAAAAACTGGCAATAATTTAGGTTCATTAACTTTTGAGGCTTGATTCACAGCACTATTTTTATATAAAGCCTGCCAGCCTTCTACTTCTATCACTGTACCCGAGGCCTTAAATTTGGTTTTCTGTACCGCAGCTAATACCGTGGTGATTTGTTTTAAGCAAGGTGGATAAAAGGCGGCGATAAATCTTAAAACAATAGCTTCATAGACTTTCGTTTCATCTGGGCTTAAATGATTTGCTAGCAGAGTGGTTGGAATGATGGCATGGTGATCGGTTACTTTAGCATCATTAAAACAACGTTTACTGTAGTTTAAAGCCTCCAAATTTAAAGGCGCTATCTGCTCACTAAAGTGTTGACGCAGAGTCTCTAGGAGAGGTTTTATGCCAGGCTTCATATCTTGTGTTAGACAGCGACTATCAGTACGTGGATAAGTTACATGCTTTTTTTCGTATAACTGCTGAGTTAAGGATAAGGTTTGATCAGCTGTCAAACCATAGCGAATACTCAGGTCTTTTTGTAATTCGGTTAAGTCGTAGAGTAACGGTGGATGCACCGTCTCACGTTTACCTTTAACCGAAGTAATTTCTAACGGGTGCGCTTCAATTTGCTTTAACAAACTATCGGCATCAGTTTGTTGCTCAAAACGTCCACCGACGTATTGAAAATCAATAGCCCTGTAAAGGGTATATAACTCCCAAAAATCTTTAGGGACAAAGCGTGCTATCTCTAAATCTTTTTGTACTATCAAAGCTAATACCGGTGTTTGCACACGACCTATGGTCCACAAACTTCCATATTGACCAAACTTAAGCGTATATAAACGTGTGGCATTTAAACCGACTATCCAATCAGATTCACTACGACATTTTGCGGCACGATAAAGGCCTTCATAGGCACTACCTAGTTGTAATTGACTAAAACCCTTTTGAATAGACTCATCTGTTAAAGAGCTAATCCATAAACGCTTAATGGGTTTTTGTAGGCACTCAGTCCAGGATAAGATATAGCGAAAAATTAACTCCCCTTCCCTACCCGCATCGGTTGCACAGATGATTTCATCAGCGGGTAAAAATAAGCACTTAATGATATTAAGTTGTTTTTGCGCAGATTCATCACCGCGTGCTTTCAAAGCAAATTGTTCAGGAATCATCGGCAGCGCGTCTAAGGACCAACGTTTCCATTCTGGATGATATTCATCAGGCTCTTTGAGCTCGACTAAATGCCCAAAAGCCCAAGTAATTTGATAGCCATTACCTTCAAAATAACCGTCACGTTTTTGATTAATATTGAGACAACGGGCAATGTCTCTAGCGACTGAGGGTTTTTCGGTGAGTATGACTTTCATGAAGATTTCAAAGAATGGCAGGTAGAAAGTGCATTGTTTAACACCGTGGGGCAGGCCCCCTGTATAGCAGCAGTAGGCCTGAACAAAGCTTTGCTAGCGTAAGTGAGCAAAGCGTTTCCGGCAATCAAGCGAGACTGTGCCGGAAACGCCACCCTAGCTACGCTAGGCTGGTCTTATTCCGGCCTACTACTTCAACAACTTACACGCAGGGATGCAGTCTGTAGGCCGGAATAAGGCTTTGCGAGCGTAAGCGAGCAAAGCGTTTCCGGCAATCAGGCGAGACTGTGCCGGAAACGCCACCCGCGCTACGCTAGGCTGGTCTTATTCCGGCCTACTACAACTTTCCTACTGGGATGCAGTCTGTAGGCCGGAATAAGGCT
>CAIZMK010000090.1 GCA_903934035.1 uncultured Methylococcaceae bacterium | reverse complement strand
CATCGGCTATTGATATTTAATGATAATTTTTTAATAGATCAAATCTCCCCTAACCCCTCTTTGCTAAAGAGGGGAATAAAAAGAATACTTTCACAGTCTCGCTAGCGTAACCCAATAATTCGAAGTGCTCTCTGTCGGTTTCGCTAGCGCTAACCAGACTTACAAACTTAATGTAGGATAATGTCGTTGTGTTATAGCATGCCGATAAATGATGCGCTTCGTTGCTCAGCGAATCCTATATTTGTATCCGATGTTAAGTGGCGATTCAGTGATTTAAAAAGAAATAAGGTGGGCGTATTTTGTCTATTAGCAATAGTGTTGCTTACTTAAAAAGGCATAGAAATACTGTTAGATAAAAACATTCTATAATTAAATTGAAATGTTTTTTTGCGCTACCTATATTTTTAGTGCTAACATGCCCCGCGGTTAAAGTTTGAGTCGGCTTCGTTTAATGAAGCTGGAATTTGTAAAGCCAGCATTGCTGGTAATTTTTTTAGTTTAAAAGAGTGTGATATGTCAGATCAAGTTGTAGGTACCGTTAAGTGGTTCAATGATGAAAAAGGTTTTGGATTTATTGAGCAGGAAGGTGGAAAAGATGTTTTTGTACACCACAGTGCAATTAACGGCGCCGGCCGCAAAACCTTGCGCGAAGGCCAAAAAGTTACTATGGAAGTGACTCAAGGTCAAAAAGGACCGCAAGCTGAGAATGTAACCCCAGCGTAATAAAATTTAAACCGAATTCCATTGCTGGAAAGTTTTGGAATTCGGATTTATTGTTGATTAATGAGTTTTAGATGTCATTCTCGTAGTTCCATATAGCTAAAGAGTTATATTTTTTAACTCATGTCTATTACATAGTTTTAATACCCAGACCATGATGCTCTTAAGTGCTAGAGCTAAATCTTTACGATGGCTTTTATAATAATGAATTTTGCATTGGCTGCAATAATTTGATGATTGCCAAATAAGCGCTCAAGTTGGCTGTGATAATTTAAGTGTCGATTGCCAATCACCCATAATTCCCCGCCTTTTCTTAATACTTTTCTGGATTGTAAAAATAAACTGATGGCAATTTGATCGCCAACGGTATGCTGTTGATGAAACGGGGGGTTACAAAGAATTAGATCGGCTGTATTGCTTTCAAAATCACAAAGACCATCGCTCACGGTAAAAATAGCAGAACGCTTTTGATTAAAGGCACGAGTAAAATTGTCTTGAGCCGATGCTACGGCCATAAAAGATTCGTCCACAAAATGGATGTTCGCTAAAGCATTGCGTTCGGCAGCCATTAAACCCAACAGGCCGTTGCCGCAGCCCAAATCAATAATATCCCTGATAGCTGGTTTGATAGGGATATGCTCAAGAAAAAAACGCGTACCTATATCCAATCTTTCTCTCGAAAAAACATTGGCATGATTGCTAATTAAATAATCCGTATTTTCTAGTGTGTAACTAACCGGATAAGGATTATGGGTAAGCGGGATGTGCTCATCAGGAGTAGCAATAATCAGCCTTGCTTTTTTTCTAGCTAACGAGGTCGTAGTCGGGCCGATTAAACGTTCTAGTAACGTCCAAAGTGCACTCGGCAGCGCCTTTATCATGCCGGCTAAAATAACTTGGCTATTAGGCGTTAAATGTGGGCGAATACGAATTAACTGATCTTCTAGTAATGCTAAGGTCTTTGGCGCTTTAATGAGTACGGTATCAAAGAACCCTTGCAAGGGTTCTAGGCTATTGATGAGTTGGACTTGCTGTAGCGAAAGTCCATTTTCGGTTAAATTAATGCGAGTGGCTTGTTGTGAAAGATAGGAGTCTGAAAAGGCTAGCGGCTGAAATGCGCTCAAGGCTACGGCTAAGGCTCCGAAGCTATCATTAACAATTAATATACGAGGTTTTGTCAGGGCTGGTAAAGTTTCTGCAACCGTATCAAGCAAGTATTCATCAGCCGCATCCCAAGCGCGAAGAAGTTCTAATGGCCGCTTGGGTAAGCGCTGCAAGTTAAACGCTCCTAGTTTAGTTTTTAGGAGTTGTTCAGATGGATTAGTCATAGCTTAAGATCTTAAGCGCGTGACATAAATTTTCCGGTTTCAGTATTAACTTTAATAAGTTCGTCGGTTTCTAAGTATTCTGGGACTTGTACCTCTAAGCCCGTGCTTAGTTTAGCTGTTTTAGTACGGCTTGATGCGGTTGCACCTTTAATACAAGGAGCTGTTTCCACGATAGGCAGAATAACTGAGCTAGGTAATTCAATGCCGAATACTTCGTCGTCAATGAGTAAAGCGATAATGCCTTCAAGACCTTCAGTTAAGTAGTCAACTTGATCTTCTAAGTCTTCACGCCCCAGGCTGTATTGTGAGTAATCTTCCATATTCATGAAAATATAGTGCTCACCGTCGACATAAGAAAACTGTACTTTGGCCCTGACTAAGTCAGTATCTTTAAAAAAGTCATCACCTTTCAGCGACTCATCAAGTTTTTGTCCGGTTTTTAGATTAGTAAAACGAATTTTATACAAGGTTGAAGCGCCTCTTGAAGAAGGGCTTTTGGCATCGACCTGTTTTACTGCATGAGGAATGCCATTAATTTCAACAACCATGCCTCGTTTTAAATCACTTGCCTTGGCCACATTTATCTCCTGAGTCAGTTAAAGGTGCTGTCGCTAAAATAAGCAACATGCTTTTAGAATGGCGATTATTATAACCTAAATTGCCATACAAGGCCGTCAAGAGCAATGCTGTTCAGCTCGCTACTCAATAGGTAATTGGGGCAACCTAGGGTGTAATACGACTATTGCCTATTACACCCTACAGTCTAAAATACGATAACTAAAAGATTAATATAGCGTTTAAGTAACAGATTTAGGAGTTTCGACAGCGCCAGAACAGTATCATTAGTCGTTGTAAAGTCATCCTCTGAACTTTTAGGGATTGCATGAGGCAACATAAGGAGCTTCTCAGCACTTTTAAGGCGCTCCTAAGTGCTTGTGAGGATACTATCCAAACCAGCCAAATGCTCATTTAATCTCATCAGGACATTCTTGGGACAATTAAGTTGCTTAGCTTCTTGTATAAGGCAACTGTGAGCACATCATAAATGTACCTCACAACATTTAAGGGCTGTCTTCAGAGAGTTAAGTGGCTTCCCACAACATATAACTTAGTCCTCGCAATAGCTAAAATAGTCCTCAAAACTATTAATTGACTCACTAAATCGATTAAGAGCTTCCTCTGCATAATTAAGTCGCTCCCTGCATTATTTATGAAGCCTGCAATACAGCTTAGTAGGCCGGAATAAGACTTTGCGAGCGTAAGAGACTGTGAAAGTATTCTTTTTATTCCCCTCTTTAGCAAAGAGGGGTTAGGGGAGATTTGGTCTATTAAAAAAATTATTATTAAATATCAATAATCTATGACTTAATAAAATCCCCCTCGATCCCCCTTTTACAAAGGGGGAAGCTAAAGTCATAATACTTTCACAGTCTCGTAAGCGAGAAAACGTTTCCGGCAGGCACGCAAGAGCCGCTTAGGGCAGAGCTATGAATTATTTTGTTAACTTGATATGCCCAGTAAAATGGCGCTCTAAAGAGGATATTGCTTAAATGACTCTAACAAATTTTATGTTAATTAACAGCGGCTATTGCTAAGTTAAGTCTTCGCGGTTATGCTCTTACTCTATGAACCTATCTTTTGTCTTAGAAAAAATCAAGCTAACGTTAGAACACAATCGAGGCGTTGTTGTCGCTGCAATAGGAATATGCAAGCGATGTTTGGCATGGGTTTTAGTCAGTGTTTTAGGATTGTTATTAACGAGTCAATCTTCAATGACCTGGGCGGCTTTAGAGCAACATTTAGCCGTTAATCAACAGTTAAATCCGCCGCTTTTAAGGTCGCAAGAGTTAGTTAAGCCTCATAAGTCGCAGTCTTCAGCTGATGTTTGGGAGCGTATTCGTTTGGGAATGAAAATTTCTAGGCCACAGCAACCCTCACAGGAGCTTATCTTAAATAATCATCTGACGATTCAATCAAGCTTTAGGCGCATGAACCAAGAAGTAAGTCACGAGACAGCCAAAGATTCGAAGGTTTGGCATAGTCTGAGGCCTGCTCCTGCAGTTGCGCCTATGTATAACTATACTTCTTATGGACGTTTGAGATTTAGTGGTGCTGTTGCTTTAAAAAGTACAAACATGGCAATTAATAAAATAGGTCAACAGACGAGTAATGATTCGAATTCGGCTTTAAGTACAGATCTTAATAAAGCTAGCTCTTTAGTCGCGCCAGTTCAGTCTCTTATCAATAATCAGTATGATCGAGTTAACAAGCATATTACTTGGTATAGTCAGCATATCGATTATCTTCAACAAGTATCTGAGCGAGCTCAACCTTATTTATTTCATATCGTAGAGAGTTTGAGTCAGCAGCAATTGCCGGCTGAGTTGGCGTTATTGCCGATAGTCGAAAGTGCTTATCAAGCTAAGGCCTTATCACCCAAAAGTGCAGCAGGGCTGTGGCAATTTATGCCCAGTACTGGGCATGATTTAGATTTATATCAAACCGCGCACTATGATGCACGATTAGATATTGAGGCCTCTACACAAGCGGCCATTCGTTATTTATCGTTTTTAAAGCAGCATTATAATGGTGACTGGTTGCTGGCTTTAGCAGCTTATAACGGTGGTTTAGGTATGGTCGATAACGCTATAGAGCGTAATGTTGCGGCAGGGCAGAGTGCTGATTATTGGTCTTTACAATTACCCGAAGAAACAAAAGCGTATGTGCCTAAGTTTCTGGCTTTATCGAGCATCTTTGCAAATCCTAAGGCTTACGGTTTAAATTTAACGCCTGTTAAGAATGAGGCTTATTTTGTTAAGGTACATATTGATAGTCACTATGACGTTGCTTATTTGGCCGCTAAAGAAGTCAATGAAGTCGCGAGCTTAGCCGATTTAAGTGTTGAGCATTTTAAACGTCTAAATTCTGGACATTTAAAAGCTAAGCTAGCTCCTCAAGGTCCGTTCACCTTTTTTATGCCTAGGGCTAATGCTATACAGTTACGTCAACGTTTGGCGAGTATTACTCAATTTTTTAATAAATCTGGATTGATTGCT
Source organism: uncultured Methylococcaceae bacterium (assembly GCA_903934035.1). GTDB lineage: Bacteria > Pseudomonadota > Gammaproteobacteria > Methylococcales > Methylomonadaceae > Methylobacter_C. Next base: position 4,190 of record CAIZMK010000090.1, on the reverse strand, counting down.
GTAAATAATAATGCGCCGCTGTTAAAACAATCCTTGCTGAATAAGGCTGATGACTCTATGTCATTGTCGCTATGGTCTGAGCAGTTAAGTGTAGGTGGTTTAGCAGAGTCGATATTATTGCGATAACTAAGGCTCTAAAAAGGCTCTAATAGCAGAAATGCCTTGTCCACCCGCCTTCTGTGCATCTGGCAAATTAGCTTTTACTAGGCCTCCTAAGGCGTAAGTCGGTAAGTTTGTTTGAGCGATTAGATGTGTAAATTGATCCCAGCCTAAAGGCGGTGTATCAGGATGTGATTTTGTTTTTAGCACTGGAGCAAGCACGACAAAATCAACACCTATTTGTTGGGCATGCTTTAATTCCAAAAGGTTGTGGCAAGAGGCGGCAAGCCATGCCGTTGAGTTTAAATAGCTGGGTCGTTGGCTAAGTGACATTAAGTCTTTGCTGGATAAGTGTAAGCCGTCCAGTGCGTAAGTATGGGCATTATTGACGGAGGAATTAATTAATAAGCGTGCGCCTGCTTTTTGGCATAAGGAGTAAGCTTCTTTGAAAAAAAGACTAAGTTCCTCGGTGCTGGCATTTTTTAAGCGTAATTGAATAAGCTTGATGCCTTGATTTAATAGATGCTGGAGATTTGTTGTGTGCTGAGTTTGTTCGCTATCATCCAAAATAGCATAATAGCTCGGCAATTGTGCCGCCATAATGATGGTTTGATTAGCCGCCGGGAATTCATAATTTTTAAGCTCATTAGCCGTTACCCATTTAATAGCTTGACCTTCATTGCCTTTCGCTTCGCCTGAAAACTGTTCAACTAAGAATACATGCAATTGTACCGTTAAATCTGGATAACTATGCATAATGGATATGAGTGGTGTTGTAGCCAGCACAGTAATAGTTAATTCTTCGTTAAGCTCTCGGCTTAAGGCTTGTTGCGCTGTTTCGCCAGATTCAATTTTGCCGCCAGGAAATTCCCATAAACCACCTTGATGTAAGGAAGGTTTTCGTAAGGAGATTAGGATTTGTCCATAAGTGTTTTTTATAACACCGACAGCAACGTGGAGAGTTTTCATGGTAAAAGGTTAAAAAAGTGAAGTGCTAAAGGCTAAAAAACATCGTAGGGGCGTATTGCATACGCCCAACATTGAAAGATCTATTTTATAAGGGCGTATGCAATACGCCCCTATGGACCATCACCCCGATGTTATCGGAACGATAGCATCCTAGGGACAGGTCGCGACCTGTCCGGCAGATGGCTTTATTCAGATTTAAGTACGATATTCAGCATTAATCTTCACGTAATCATAGGATAAATCACAGGTCAAAACCTCTTGTATGGCATTGCCGCGACCTAGTTTGACGGTTATGGTAATTTCTTCTTCGTTCATGACCTGTTGGCCGGCTTCTTCAGTGTAATCCGTGGCGCGTCCACCGTTTCTTACAATGCACACCTCATTTAGAAATAGCTGCACGTTTTCCAATACCATGTCTTCTATGCCAGAGCGGCCTACCGCAGCCAATATACGTCCCCAGTTGGGGTCGCTGGCAAAGAATGCGGTTTTGACTAAAGGCGAGTGGGCGATGGTTTTACCAACACGCACAGCCTCTTCATCATTGAGAGCTTCTTCAACGACGATACGGATTAGTTTAGTGGCGCCTTCGCCGTCTCTCACTATCGCTTCGGCAAGTTGCTTGCATACGCTCATTAGTCCAGCTGCAAAAATAGCATAATGCTCACTATCTGCAGTTATTTCGGGTGCGCTGGAGCAGCCACTGGCCATGACAACACAAGCGTCATTAGTCGAGGTGTCCCCATCAACTGAAATGCGATTGAAGGATTGTTCAACCGCAACACTTAAGCACTGTTGTAATAATGGTTGATTGATTTTAGCATCGGTAGCGATAAAGCCCAGCATGGTGGCCATATTGGGTTGTATCATGCCCGAACCTTTGGAGATACCATTGATAGTAATAGTATGACCGTCAATACTGATGGTTTTACTGACGCCTTTAGGGAAGGTGTCGGTGGTCATTATGGCTCTAGAGGCTAGTTCCCAATGATTGGTTTGCAGATTTTTGATAGCTAGGGGTAGTGCTGCTGTGAGTTTGGCAATAGGTAATGGCTCTCCAATGACGCCCGTAGAAAAAGGCAATATTTGTTGAGCATTGCCGCCAGTGACTTTAGCTAGTTCAGCGCAAGAGTTTAGAGCATCTTGCATACCTTGCTCGCCCGTTCCGGCATTGGCATTGCCCGAATTAATCAATAACCAGCGGGGCTGGTGAGCCAAATGCGCTTTAGCAACATGTACCGGCGCGGCACAAAAGGCATTTTGAGTAAATACTGCAGCACAAGTTGAATTTTCAGTCATTTGTATGACTAAAATATCATCTTTGATAGTTTGTTTAATGCCTGCACAGGCTGTGCCTAAAGTTATTCCCTCAATATTAAGCATGTTTGGGAAATCGCATTGTCCGACCGCCATGAGTTAACCCTCGTTATGTTTGAAAAATAGAATGACGTTATTGATTTTATTAATGTTGTGTTTAATTAACTGACATTGTTTTGTTAATGCTTTTAATAGTTCAGGATCTGCACTCAGTGTAAAGGGTAAAATGACTTCAACCTCAATTTGGCCATTTAAATAATGGATTCTGAAATCATCGATAGCGGGTTTAACAATGGCCAAGTATTCATTTAATATTGTTTGTACTTCAATGCGAGTCAGTGGTTTGTAGTCATCAAATAAAGCCTCATCGTCTTCAGGATCGACATGGACTAAGACATCAATAACATCATCAAAACGACTAATCAATTCATCTCGAACTATATCGCCGATGGAATGACCTTCAGAAACTGTAATGCGGGGATCTACAATAATGTGTGCATCAATGAGTGCGTCTTCACCCATTTGCCGGCTACGTAATAAATGAATGCCTTCGACGCCATTGATACTCATAATAGTTTTACGAATTTCATTAAGCAGTTTGGGAGGTAGAGAGGTATCTACGAGTTCTTTGATACTATTTAGAACTAAATTCAAACCAATTTTTGCAACCATTAAGGCTACTAAGGCAGCGGCGATTGCATCAGCTAAAGGATAGCCTAACATGACTGCGCCTATGCCAAATAAAACCACCAATGATGAGATGGCATCACTGCGTTGGTGCCAAGCATTGGCCATTAATAATTTAGAGCGGGTTTTTTTAGCAATAGCTTTGGTGTAATGATAGAGCCATTCATTGATGATAATAGAGGTTGCAGCAATCGCTAAGCCTAATGGCTTGGGCGTAGGCAGGGTTTCGGGATTATTTAAGCGCTCTATAACATGCCAAGAAATACCACCGCCTATGGCAATTAAGCTAATGCCTAAAAGAACGGTTGCTATGGTTTCAAAGCGTCTATGTCCGTAAGGGTGTTCATGATCAGCTTCACGGCTGCCTAATCTTACCGCGATGATGACTAATAAGTCGCTCAGTAAGTCAGATAATGAATGTATGCCATCGGCAATTAAGGCCGCAGATTGAAAGAGTATGCCGAAACTAATTTTAATAGCCGTTTGAAAAATATTGACGAAAGCACCCACATAGCTAGCTTTCGCTTTTAATTTTTTGATGCGTGTTGCTTCAGATATTTCAGTCATGATTAACCTACCTCTAAAACAATAATGTACTCATGATTTCCGGCTGTTGCCTCTATCACTTTATGACCATTAATACGGCACCAAGTAGGAATATCTTGCATGACTCCGGGATCGGTGCAGATGACTTCAAGACGGTCACCGACCTTAAGTTGTTTGACTTTATCTTGAGTGCGGATGACTGGTAGTGGACAAAGTAAACGGCGTGCGTTGAGGGTTTCTATAATCATGATAGCAGTGGCTTTTAGATTTAAACGTCTAAGTTTAGAGTATAAATATTAAGGTTGTAATAATGGCTGCAAAGGTTTTTGTAGTTATCTTTTAGAATTGATGCTGAGTTTGTCAATTCAGTAAGCTTTTGGACGAGTAAAGCTAAGGCATTATTCATATAGCTATTTTTATTAACCCCGGGTTAAGTTCTTTTCTTGTAGGCATAGGTATCTACACAAGTTTCTTATCGGCGTGGAAACGAAAAAAATCACTGTAGGGGCGTATTGCATACGCCCAACATTGAAAGTCCAATGTTATAGAGCTTATTTTATAAGGGCGTATGCAAT
>CAIZMK010000089.1 GCA_903934035.1 uncultured Methylococcaceae bacterium | reverse complement strand
TTGTTTTTAGAAGATCAACGTCATATTAATACCGACTCTGATTCAGAAGTTTTGTTAAATGTCTTCGCTCATGAATTACAGAGCTTAGGCAAATTGGATTTAAGTGTAGACGATATATTCCAAGCAGTCTCTGGCGTGCATCGACGTTGTCGGGGTGCGTATGCGGTTGTGATTATGATAGCCGGCGTTGGTATTTTAGGTTTTCGTGATCCTCACGGCATTAGACCTATCGTATTTGGTGAAAGAAAATCAGAGCACGGTTCTGAATTTATGATCGCCTCAGAAAGTGTCGCTTTAGATGTACTGGGTTTCGAGTTGATTAGAGATATAGAACCTGGTGAGGCAGTGTTTATAGAAGAATCAGGTGTGTTGCACACTCAGCAATGTGCTGAAATCATAGATCATTGTCCCTGTATTTTTGAATATGTTTATTTTGCTAGACCCGATTCAATAATAGATCGTATATCTGTCTACAAAGCGCGTTTACGTATGGGTGAGAAATTAGCTAAGAAAGTGCAGCGTGAATGGCCAGATCATGATATTGATGTTGTTATCCCAATACCTGACACCAGCAGAACCGCTGCATTGCAGATGGCAAATATATTAGGTGTTAAGTATCGTGAAGGCTTCATCAAAAACCGTTACATCGGTAGAACCTTTATCATGCCTGGCCAAAAAATGCGCGAAAAATCAGTTAAGCAAAAGCTTAATGCTATCGGTTTAGAATTTGATGGTAAAAATGTTTTATTGGTTGATGATTCTATTGTGAGAGGCACAACCTCTGAGCAGATTATTCAAATGGCACGAGATGCTGGTGCGAAGAAAGTGTACTTTGCTTCTGCTGCACCGCCAGTAAGATACCCAAATGTTTATGGCATAGACATGCCTGCGGCTCATGAATTAATCGCTCATGATCGCACTGAAGACGAAGTCTGTGTGGCTATTGGTGCTGATAAAGTTATTTACCAAGATTTAAATGATCTGATTGATGCTGTACGTAAAGGCAATCAAACCATTGAGCATTTCGACACGTCTTGTTTCAGTAAAGAATACATTACCGGTGATATTGACGATGCTTATTTAGAGCGCACTGAAGCCTTAAGAAATGACAGCGCTCAAGCAGAAAGAAATACAGAAACGTTTATTATCGAAATGCAAAATAACGATTAGTGCTTTAAAATATTTTATCCAAACTTAGACCGCGACGTAGCTATTAATCATTGCAAAAGTTTTTGCAGTTAACTTTGTAGAGCTGATACTGAGTTTGCGATTGTAGTTTCGATTGCTGGGATTCGTACCTCATTCCAGCCTACATTAAGCTTAGGCTGGGATGTAGCGAAAGAGACCGTGAAAGTATTATGACTTTAGCTTCCCCCTTTGTAAAAGGGGGATCGAGGGGGATTTTATTAAGTAATAGGTTATTGATATTTAATAATAAATTTTTAATAGATCAAATCTCCCCTAACCCCTCTTTGCTAAAGAGGGGAATAAAAAGAATACTTTCACAGTCTCGAAAGCGGAATCCCAGCAATTAGTTGCAGTAGCTTGGGCTAACGGTTCTATCGTTAACCCAACATTGATTCTATGTAATGTCAGTTAAAATATGTTTTCGATAAACCACAACTAAGATAGCAACGACATCTTTATATAAGTTACAAGCCAAATAACCTTATTCACTAAAAGCAGCTAAGCCCATGTCAGATATAAACTGGAACGATTACTCCCTAGAAACTCAAGCGATCAGAGCTGGACATAAACGGACTCATGAAGATGAACATAGCATGCCTATTTTCACAACTTCTAGTTATGTGTTTAAAAGTGCAGAAGAAGCGTCGTTACGTTTTACAGGACAAAAACCAGGTAATATTTATTCTCGCTTCACTAATCCTACTGTCAATGCCTTTCAAGAAAGACTCGCACTTATGGAAAAGGGAGAGCGCTGTCTAGCCTTTGCATCGGGTATGGCGGCAATTATGGCCGTGGGCATGGGCTTGCTTAAAACAGGTGATCATATCGTTTGTTCGCGCGGTGTTTTTGGTAATACGGTCATTATGTTCCAAAATTATTTCAGTAAATTTGGTATTGAAACTGATTTTGTTGATTTAATCGATACGGCCGCTTGGGAAGCCGCGATTAAACCGAATACTCGTTTTTTATTTCTAGAAACGCCTTCTAATCCTTTAACTGAAATTGCTGATATTTCAGTGTTGGCAGATATAGCTCATGCGCATGATTGCCTACTCATAGTTGATAATTGTTTTTGTACGCCAGTATTACAAAAGCCCTTCGAATTAGGGGCTGATATCGTCATTCACTCAGCGACTAAATATATAGATGGCCAAGGTCGCTGCGTAGGCGGTGCTGTTATCGCTAGTGATGAAATTATAGAAAAATACATTTACCCCTATTTGCGAACTGGAGGTGCTACCATGAGCCCTTTTAATGCCTGGGTATTTTTGTCAGGCTTAGAAACGTTGGCAGTTCGAATGAAAGCGCATTGTGATAATGCTTTTGAGTTGGCTCATTGGCTAGAGCAACAGCCTAGTGTTGCTAAAGTTCATTACCCTGGTTTAGTTTCGCATGCTCAACATGAATTAGCCAAACGTCAACAAAGTCACTTTGGTGGCATCGTTAGCTTTGAGTTAGTTGGTGGTAAGCAACAGGCTTGGCAAGTCATAGATGCGACTCAAATGATTTCAATAACTGCAAATTTAGGTGATGTTAAGACTACCATCACTCATCCTGCAACAACGACCCATGGTCGATTAACACCAGAAGCAAGAGCAACGGCCGGTATTAAAGACGGCTTAGTTAGAATATCCGTTGGGCTTGAAGCTATAGCCGATATTAAAAATGATTTATTAAAGGGCTTAAGTTTATAAAGACTAACTTAACACCCTATGAATATCGATGTACTTTGCGTAGGTCATGCTTCTTATGATCTGATCTTTTCGATAGATCATCACCCCAAGGTTGATGAAAAAATATCTGCAACAGGCTTTGTAGGAATGGGTGGAGGGCCTGCCGCCAATGCTGCCATAACAGTTGCAAAACTAGGGTTTAAAGCGGCTTATGCGGGTTATCTGGGCTTAGATATATATGGTGAGCGTCATTATCAAGAATTGCTAGCGACTGGCGTTTATAGTGATTTGATTGTACGTGGCAACTCACCAACACCTTTGTCGACTGTCTTAGTCAAGCCTGATGGGCAGCGTGCTTTAATTAATTACAAAGGCGAAACCAAAGCTTTGTCTGCTGAGGCGATTGATTTTTCGCCTATTTCAGCTAAAGTCTTTTTATTTGATGGCCATGAGCCTCAGCTATCTAGTGCTCTGTTAGAAAGTAGCCAAGATAAATCTATCATCAGTGTGCTAGACGCCGGTTCCTTGCATCAAGGAACCTTAGCTTTGATGGACAAAGTTGATTATCTGGTCTGTTCAGAAAAATTTGCCATTCAATATGCAGGCACTATTGAAACAGCTTTGCATCGCTTAGCAGAGGCATCTCCAAATGTAGTGATAACGCTAGGCGAAAACGGTCTGATTTGGAAGCGAGGACAGGAACAAGGCGCGTTATCGGCCTTTTCGGTTAATTGCGTCGATAGTACAGGCGCAGGTGATGCTTTTCATGGTGCCTTCGCTGCCGCTTTATGTACAGAAATGAGTTGGCTTGATATGTTGCGTTATGCCAGTGCCGCTGGCGCATGGTGTTGTACGAAAATAGGTGCAAGAACTGGAATACCTAATCACCAAGACATACAAGTATTGCTTAAATCTGCTCTCTAAACGCTAGAGAGTATAGATTCGGAGGTCGGGTTACGCTGCCGCTAACCAGACCTACACTCTGCCCACACTTTAGGTTTTTTGTAAGCGAAGATACAAATACCGTAGGGGCGTATTGCATACGCCCATTTATCGATGGATCAAAATTATGGGACGTATTTAATAGGGCGTATGCAATACGCCCCTACGGTCATCACAAAAATATCAATTTCAAAGGGGCAGGTGAAGACAAAATGCTAAAGTGTTATACACTGCCTCTAACTTTAAGGCGAAAGCCCTTAAAAAGCTGTAAAATAGCTCTTTCTTAAATCTCCTTACAACATCCTCATGCGCACTAGTCAATTCCCACTTAATACCGTAAAAGAAACACCTGCCGATGCTGAAATCGCCAGTCATCAATTGATGATACGTGCAGGTCTTATCCGTAAATTAGCTGCAGGACTTTATAGCTGGCTGCCGCTAGGGCTACGCGTATTGCGAAAAGTTGAAAAAATTACCCGTGAAGAAATGGAAAAAGCTGGCGCTTTAGAAGTTTTAATGCCTGCGTTGCAACCAGCAGAACTTTGGCAAGAAACAGGACGTTGGGAACAATATGGTCCAGAATTGGCGCGCTTAAAAGATCGTCATGATCGCGAGTTTTGCTTAGGCCCCACTCATGAAGAAATCATTACTGATTTAGCGCGTAACGAGATCAAAAGTTACAAGCAACTGCCCATTACTTATTATCAAATTCAAACTAAATTCCGTGATGAAATTCGCCCACGTTTCGGTGTCATGCGCTCGCGTGAATTTATTATGAAAGATGCTTATTCTTTCCATTTAGACCAAGAATCTTTACAAGAAAGCTACGATATTATGTATCAAGCCTATACCAATATATTCAATCAACTCGGTTTAAAGTTTCGTGCCGTAATTGCTGATTCTGGTTCTATAGGCGGCGCTATATCACATGAGTTTCATGTCTTAGCTGATTCTGGTGAAGATGCTATTGCTTTCTCGACTAGCAGTGATTATGCCGCTAATGTTGAAAAAGCCGAAGCCATTATGCCAGTAGGTACGCGTAATTCGGCAACTGCTGAGCTGATATTAATTGACACACCTAATCAACATAGTATCGAAGACCTAAGTCAATTCTTAGCCATACCAGCAACTCTTTGCCTTAAAACCCTGATTGTAAAAGCTGAAGAACAAGGGGTCGTAGCATTATTATTAAGAGGCGATCATGAGCTTAATAAAATTAAGGCCGAAAAAATTGCAGGTGTTGCCTCTCCCTTAGAATTTGCCAGCGAAGAAGAAGTTTTGGCAGCTTGTAACTGCAAGCCCGGTTCTATAGGTCCAATTGGCTTAACGATACCTATTATTGCCGATCGTAGCGTGTTACTGATGTCTGATTTTGTTTGTGGTGCTAATAGCGATGGCAAGCATTATCAAGGCGTCAACTGGGAACGCGATTGCCCATTGCCTGAGCAGATTGCAGATCTTCGTACTGTGGTTGAAGGCGATCCTAGTCCTTGTGGTAAAGGTGAAATCACCTTAGCTAGAGGCATAGAAGTGGGTCATATTTTTCAGTTGGGCACTAAATATAGTGCCGCTATGAAAGCAGGCGTTATCAACGAAGGTGGCAAAAATCAAATTATGTTGATGGGTTGTTATGGTATTGGTATTTCAAGAGTCGTTGCTGCGGCAATTGAGCAAAATCATGATGGCAGAGGTATCATCTGGCCAACTAATTTAGCGCCTTTCCAAGTCGCGCTCTGTCCTATGAATATGCATAAGTCAGAACGCTTAAAAGTGGCCTCAGAACAACTTTATCAAGACTTGCAAGCGGCAGGTATAGAAGTGTTATTTGACGATAGAAAGGTTCGTGCTGGCTTTATGTTTTCTGATATGGAATTGATCGGTATCCCACATTGCATTATTCTCGGTGATCGTGGCTTAGATACCGGAACAGTTGAATACAAAGGCAGAACCGCGCAAGAAAATGAAGAAATACCTATGGCAGAAATCATAGATTTCTTAAAAGCAAAATTGATCTAATAAGGCTGTTTTATAATTAATACTTAAGGCGAAATAATAAAATATTTCGCCTTTTTATTTTATATTAACTGTAATTCGATATTCAGACTTGACAAAAAGTTCTCATCGTAGACACTAGAGCAATGTTTATTAACTAAGAGTAAATGCGCTTTGAACGAAATGCCCCTTAGTATGCTGTTTGGCATACTTATTCTTATGCTGATTCTTTCTGCTTTCTTCGCTGGATCAGAAACAGCTTTAATGTCACTCAACCGTTATCGCTTAAGACATCTGGTTAAGCAAAAGCACCCTGGTGCTATAAAAGCACAAAAATTATTGCAAAGGCCCGATCAATTGCTGGGCTTAATGTTGCTGGGAAATATTTTTATAAATAATTTCGCGGCATCCTTAGCCACTGTTATCGCTATTAAGTTGTATACCGATGATGAATCAGTCATCGCGATTTCCACTGGAGTATTGACTTTGGTCATGCTCATTTTTTCAGAGGTAACGCCTAAGACCTTGGCGGCACTCAAGCCTGAGCCACTCGCATTTCCTGCCGCTTGGGTCTATGTACCTTTATTGAAATTAGTTTATCCGATCGTTTGGTTTGTTAATTTATTTGTCAGTCTGATATTAAAGATAGTCGGTGTTGATGTTAATAAAAGTGCTCACGACTCGCTCAATAAAGAAGAGTTAAAAAGCATTATTACTGAATCTGAAAGTATCATGCCGATACGTTATCAGAAAATGTTATTGGGTATCTTGGATCTAGAATCGGCAACAATTGAAGACATTATGACGCCTCGTAATGAGATAGTCGGTATCGATTTAGAAAATGACATTGAAACTATTGTCGCAGAAATAAAAAACAGTCCTCATACACAATTAGCGGTATACAAAAAAAGTATAGATCGAGTGGTAGGCTTTTTACATCTTAGAAAAGTGCTAGTACTGGTTAATCAAGAATCTTTTGATAAACAAACGATCATTAATTTGCTTTCAAAGCCTTCATTTATCCCAGAAAACACCCCAGTACACACGCAAATGCTGCGTTTTAAGAATGAAAAAATACGCATAGGTTTGGTGGTTGATGAATACGGCGATGTGCAAGGTTTAGTCACTTTAGATGATTTGTTACAAGAGATAGTGGGTGAGTTAATTACCGACGAAAACACGGTAACTAAACAAAGTGATGGCAGTTATTTAGTAGATGCGACCATTACTGTCAGAGAATTAAATAGGGTCATGCAGTGGACTTTGCCTACAGAAGGCCCCAAAACTCTAAATGGTCTAATTATTGAATTTATGGAAACCATACCCGAGCCTGGTGCGAGTATCAAATTACATGGACATAAATTAGAAATCATTAGCCAAGATAAAAACACCGTTAAAATGGTTAAGTTTTTGCCTAAGAAATAAATTTTTATTAAGTGGTGTGTGAGCTAGGCGATTATATTAATTGTAGGTCGGGTTAGCGATAGCGTAACCCGACACAATGAGATAGTTGTCGGTCGTAATAAGACCATCCGAGCCTAGCGAGTGATGGCGTTTCCGGCAATGCAATCGATGTGGCTGCCGGAAACACTTTACTCGCTTTCGCTCGTAAAGTCTTATTCCGGCCTACTAGTGTGTTTCGAAGTTTTGTAGGTCGGGTTAGCGATAGCATAACCCGACCTACTTGTTCAAGATTGATTTAGTTTAATAAACCTTGTAACAAGCCATTTAATTTATGAACAAAAGCCGATGGATCGTCTAATTGTCCGCCTTCACTTAAAATGGCTTGATCAAACAAAATATGAGTTAAATCAGAAAAGCGAGTGTCATCTTGTTCTGATTTCATGCGCACTACTAAAGGATGCGTTGGATTGATTTCAAATACCGGCTTACTACCACCCATGCCCATCATTTGACCGGCATCTTTCATGATTCTTTCCATGTTCAGACTCATGCCATAAACATCAGCAACCAAACACGCCGGAGATTCAGTTAAACGGTGACTTAAGCGCACATCGCTGACTTTGTTAGCCAAAACGTCTTTGATTTGCTTTAAGACTGATTCAAAGTCTTTGTTGATTTCTTCTTGAGCAGTTTTATCTTCTTCCGCATCTAAGTCACCTAGGTCTAAGTCACCTTTAGCAACAGACTGTAAGTGCTTGCCGTCAAACTCATCCAAATTAGAAACTAGCCATTCATCAATGCGATCAGATAAAAGAATGACTTCAATACCTTTTTTACGGAATATTTCTAAATGTGGGCTATTTTTTGCGGCAGCAAAGCTGTCAGCCGTGACGTAATAAATTTTATCTTGACCTTCTTTCATACGACTAACGTAATCTTCTAAGGCAACATTTTGTTTATCGGTATCGGCATGAGTTGAGGCAAAGCGTAACAGACTAGCAACGCGAGCTTTGTTAGCATGATCTTCAATCGGACCTTCTTTAATAACTTGGCCAAACTGAGCCCAGAAAGTCTCGTATTTTTCAGGTTCATTTTTAGCTAAGTTTTCAAGCATACCTAATACTTTTTTAACGGCACCGGATTTAATTGAAGTGATTTGCTTGCTTTGTTGCAAGATTTCTCTGGACACGTTAAGTGGTAAAGAATTCGCGTCAATAATACCTCTAATAAAGCGTAAATAACGGGGCATTAATTGCTCAGCGTCATCAGTAATAAATACTTTACGGATATAAAGCTTTACGCCGTGTTTAGTATCTCTGTCCCATAAATCAAAAGGTGCGCGAGCAGGCACATACAGCAATAAAGTATATTCATTAGTACCTTCAACTTTACTGTGTACATGTGTTAATGGGTCTTGGAAGTCGTGACCGACATGCTTGTAAAATTGATTGTAATCGTCATCAGAGATTTCTTGGCGAGCTTTAGTCCATAAAGCTGATGCGCTGTTGATAGTTTCTTCTTCGATTTGTGCAACGGGTTTGACAGCATCTTCACCTTCTTCGGTGTCATCTTCATTTGCAGTCGGCATGACTTCTTTATCCATTACGATAGGTAAAGAAATATGATCTGAGAATTTTCTAACGATAGAGCGGATGCGGTAACCGTCTAAGAATTCGCTTTCAGCTTCTTTCAAATGCAAAACGATTTCTGTGCCATGTTCTGCTTTTTCAACCGCTTCAATGGTGTAATCGCCTTCACCAGCAGATTCCCAACGAGTGCCGGCATTTTGTTCTGAGCCTGCTTTACGAGTAGTTAAAGTGACTTTATCTGCCACTATAAAAGCCGAATAAAAACCTACACCAAACTGACCAATTAATTCACTGTCTTTAGCTTGTTCGCCAGTTAAGGCTTCAAAGAATTGTTTAGTACCTGATTTAGCAATAGTACCGATATGTTCTTGAACTTCTGAACGGGTCATACCAATACCATTATCTTTAATGGTGATGGTACGTAGATCTTTATCAAATTCAAGGCGGATTTTTAAGTCGCTATCGCCTTCATATAAACCGTCATTAGACAAGGCCTCAAAACGTAATTTATCAGCAGCATCAGAGGCATTAGAGATTAATTCGCGTAGAAAAATTTCCTTGTTGCTGTACAAGGAGTGAATCATTAAATGTAACAGGTGTTTTACTTCAGTTTGAAAGCCTAGAGTTTCTTTTTTTGTATCAACAGTCACGGTAATTTTCCTAATGGGTTGTTGTGAATGAGACCTATATGGGGACTTATGATTTTTATTTCAAGGCAGGTAAAGTTTTTTTGCCAAATCATTCAATGATGCAACATTTTTTGTGTAGATACCTAAGCAAGTGAAAATCGCATTGTCGATAATTACACGCGGTAGGGACAGTTCGCGACCTGTCCCTATATTTCGATTGATATATACTTATTCACACCCACCACCCATATAAATTTATCCACCGGTTAAATCTGTAGGCCGGGTTAGCACATCCAATAAAATTTCGATTTAATATTGTGTCTTACCTTAAGTTGATAACTTGATGTTTTTATTAATTACCCACGCTTTTATTTACACTTGTAATAAACATGTAAGTCCTTTATGTTAAGATCAAGATACGAGGTACTTACTGTATCAAGCGTTGTTTATTGATAACTTTATGTTATATTTAGAGGGAGTTAATGTTTAACACTAATAATTGTTTTCAAAGCTCTAATAATCAGTATTGGTAATATTCACCGCCATCCATGAGCCGGCTCAAAATATCGAATGTAATTCATAGGGCGTTATGCACTTACGCCATAAGCAAGTTTATCCATTCAACAACCCCAACATTATTTTTAAAACACATCAAAGTAAGCTCAAAATTGTTTGCGGCTTCAAATATCTAACAGGAATCAGGAATGAACAATCTAAGTATTAGATTAAAATTGATTATGCTTGTGCTTTTTTTATCAATAGCTTTGGTAGTGGTGGGCTTAGTCGGTAATTATGGTATACAAAAAACGTCTGAGTCATTAGATCAGATAGGTCATACTCGCTTACCGTCTATTATAGGTTTAAGCATTATTAATGAAGGACAAACTGCGATCAGATTAGCTAATCGGGATATGCTACTTTATCAAAATGACTATAACGCTCAGGCTAAATTTGCTGAAATAATTAAAAACAAGCAAAAGATTTTTGAAGGTATCGACAAAGGCTGGGCTATCTATGAGCCACTGCCTCAAGAACCTGAAGAAGCAGAAGTTTGGCGTGAATTTGTGCCGGCTTGGAATCTTTGGAAACAAGGTCAATTAGAGGTTAATGCTACTTTAGAGGCATTGACCAAGAATCAGGGCGAAGAAGGACAAAAGGCCTTATTCTTAGCTAATTTAAAACAATCTGAAGCAAGAAAAGTCCAGGCAGCCAACGCAAAGAATTTGCTTAATAAGCTTGTTGAGCTTAATCAGCAGTATGCTATTAACGATAATAAAGTCGCACAAGAATCAGTAAGCCTTTCCCGATTACTCATGGTTATAGCCGGAACAGTGTCTGTTCTTATGGCCTTGTATCTGGGTTTTGGTTTAATTCGCGCAATTACTAGACCTTTAGAACTTTGTATTGATGTTGCGCAGAAAATTGCTGATGGCGATTTAAGTAGTGTTATAACGGTAGATAGCCAAGATGAAACTGGGCAATTATTAAAGGCTTTACAGGACATGCAATCAGTTCTGAGGCATGTGGTAGCTGATATTGAAGCTATTGTCGGTGCAGCTGTTAATGGAGATTTCAGTAAACAAATTGACGTCAATAATCATAAAGGTTATGCCAAAGATTTGAGTTTAGCCTTGAACAAGCTTTCTTATACTACCAGCACTAGTTTTAATGATGTGACGCGCGTAGCCGATGCATTGGCGGCTGGTGATTTAAGTCAACGTATCACTGAAGATTACTCGGGGGTCTTTGGGCAGATAAAAACCAGTATTAATCACACTGCAGATTCTTTGGCCAAAATGATTGCTGAAATTCAGTATATTGTTGATACAGCCACTCAACAAGGTGATTTCAGTGTAAAAATTGATATGGCAGATAAGAGGGGTTATAACCATACTTTGTCTGAACGACTCAATCAACTTTGTGAATTAACTGATACTGGATTAAATGACATTTTGCAGTTAGCTGATGCTTTATCTAAGGGCGACTTGACCCATAATATGACTAGAGACTATCCAGGTACTTTTGGCCAAGTTAAAGCAGCCATGACCAGTACAGTAGGTAATCTTAGAGTATTGGTCGCTGATATTAAAAACTCAACAGATGCCGTTCACATGGCATCTAAGGAAATTTCAGAAGGTAATATTGATTTATCTCAGCGAACTGAAGAGCAAGCTGCAAGCCTCGAACAAACGGCAGCTAGTATGGAAGAGCTGACCACAACCGTTCAAGCTAATACCGAAAATGCCAAGGAAGCCAGTCAATTGGGAATAGAGGCTTCTAAGATAGCCGATAAAGGTGTCGCGTCGATTAAGCAAGTTATCAGGGTGATGAGTGATATTAATGAATCTTCACGTGAAATTTCTGACATTCTTTCCGTCATAGAAGGCATTGCATTTCAAACCAATATTCTTGCACTCAATGCTGCTGTAGAGGCGGCTAGAGCCGGTGCTCAAGGTCGAGGTTTTGCAGTGGTGGCGGAAGAAGTTCGTAGTCTTGCTCAAAGTTCTACGACAGCAGCTTTAAAAATAAAAAGCATCATCGGTAACTCCGAGAAGAAAATGTATGACGGTAATAAGCTGGTCGATGAAGCCGCGCACACTATGCAAGATATTGCCGATTCCATACAGCAAGTTTCTTCGATCATATTCAATATAACGGGTGCCTCTATAGAGCAGAGTGATGGAATTTCGGAATTAAATCTTGCTATTTCGCAAATGGATGAGATTACTCAGCAGAATGCTTCCTTAGTGGAAGAAATTGCCGCAGTATCTAAATCGATGGAAGAGCAAGCAGAAAATTTATCGACTAGTATTGAAGTCTTTAAAATTCATTAAGTATGGGAACTCCAAGCCCCAGCTTGGCAAGATGATAGTTTTCGTAGGGGCGAATTCATTCGCATCGTTTTAACAGATCTTAGGGTGGGTGGAGCAACGTGAAACCCATCCTACCATCGCACAATGATGGGTTTCGCTGCCGAGACAAAGAAAGTATTCTTTTTATTCCCCTTTTTAGTAAAGAGGGGTTAGGGAATTTTGAACTATTAAAAAACAAGCATTAAATCGATTGTAATGTAGGGACAGGTCGCGACCTGTCCCTACGGTGTAAAATGTAGCTATGGAGATGCTTAAATCATAATACAACACAGTCTCTAACGCCTCTACCCATCTTGCGCTTCTAATTTTCTGAGGAATTAGCCATTTGCAAGAAACTGCTTTTGAGATCCTGATGTAACTTTTGCAGATTAAGATGCTCTTCGTTACGAAGTTTTTTAAGTTGACTTGATGGCATTTTTCCGTCTGTTACTTCAACAGACCATTGGTCAGTTTCTTTGTCATGACTGAGAACAAGTCTCTGCGTGATGCGGACTAAATCACTTTGGCTATAATTCTTTTCGCTAAACAGAACAAAGTGATTTTTGTATGACTCTTTGTCGCCAAGCTTTCTCTTTGCGTTAGCTCCAGCAAAATATATTCCATCATAGGCTGGGGTGCCATCATTAGTTAGGAAGTCCTTATCTTTGATAAAGTTTTTTGCAACAAACCAGCCAAAAATATCAAGTATCGGTTTGCTGTCCATTTTATTAACAATGAGCTCGTTAAAACTGCGTGCTGTCACAAGACCCATAGAGCAGCATTCAGTTAATAATCGCTTGACATCTTTAGCATCATCCATTTTACAGAGGTAGTCGTTTAGACCTGTTAAGTGAGAAAGACTAAAATCCATTAGTCGTAGCGGCCTTACTGGAGCACCCCAGAATAGTGGCTCTATACTGAGCTTAGCCATGTAATTATGGATCATCTCCATGATAAGGTGATGAGGGATTGTAATGTCGCCAGGACTGGAGATCCAGTTAGGTGGGATGTTTAGAGCATCTGGGTTGTCAGTTGCAATGGGTAAAAATGTGGGTTGACGACCTATGGTTTCAAATATGGCTTCCTTTAGGGTTTTAAAGTCATTGCCCTCAGCTGGGCAGCAGTATAAAGAGGGTGCATTCCCCCATCGGTTATAGTCACCGGCAACAAACGTTTTAGTACATGAATCTCCGTTTGTTAGTACAGCCCATTCAGGAACGATTCTGCAAAACTCAGTTAGTGACCCCATTATTTTTACAGGTGGTGGAAATTTCAGCATGTAATTGAGAATTGCCTGAGCGGTTTCCAAAATAATGTTTTTTTCTTTATCTCCCCAGGTATCTTCAAGGTCAGATAGACGTCTTCCATCTCCCATTGTCCTAACCATAGGATTGCTTTGTGAATTAGCGCCAAAAGCCAAGCTTGCTCCGGCTGATTTTACATCTCTGTCAAAGGTCAGTATATTATCTGGCCCCATTACTAAATGCTTCCCAATTAATAGGCGAATTTTTTCCTGTCCGAGAATATCGTTTTCTCGGCCAACTTTGGACTGAAACTTTCGTAATTTTAAAAAGGGATCAGTTTCCGTGGCGTAGGTTTTAGCTTCGCCCTCTGAAAACTCTTCAGGCTTGTGGTGAGTCCACATGGCTTTATTTTCAAGTGAATCTTCTGAAATATCGTCAGTAGGGTCGGCCCAGTTTGCAGCGCTTTCAATTGGCATAATATGATCTTCTTGATGGATTCGAGGATGGAGTTAGTAGGTGTTCATAAAGTGTTTATTTATATAAGGTACCTGCATTTTCTAAAAGTACAAAAACTAAAAAACATTCAGCAAGTAAGAAATCTGACTACACACTTAATATTTTGAATGCCGTAAAATTTTTAACTAATAGTTGGTAATAAAAAGGTAAGCTTAAATATATTTACCAAGCTTATTATCATGGTTTGTGTGTTGTTTAAATCTTCAAGTACAAGCCTTATTTACTATCTAATCTTTATATCAAAAATACTGGGCTATCTAAGAAACTGATTTGTTGCTTGGCAAGATGATTGTGATAACGCCGAGCTAAGGCTCAGCGCTCCCAATGCATGGTCTTGTGGTTTTAGGCTGGAATAAAACTATGCAAGTTTAGAGCTTAGGTGCATTTTCGGAAATTAGAAAGATGTGACTGCCGGAAACGCTTTCTCGCTTTGCTCGTAAAGCCTTATTCCGGCCTACGGTTGTAGGGCATAGGTATCTACATAAATAATTGTTAGCATTCCCACGCGCGAACGATAACATTGTGGTGAAGATCGTAGGGGCGTATTGCATACGCCCTTTTAAAATAAGCTCTATAACATTGGACTTCCATGTTGGGCGTATGCAATACGCCCCTATGGTGTTTTTTATCGTTTCCACGCCGATAAGAAACTTGTGTAGATACCTACGGTTTTAGGGGGAGATTAATTCGCCACGTAGTTCCTGCTTGGAGGGTTACTTATTCAGATAACTTTGATATTAGTGGATATAGTTGTGAAGTTTACATCACACTTCAAGCAATTAAATTAAAGACATTATTAGCGACCGTTAACTGTAGCGTGATGTCGATGAGTGTTGTGGTATTTTCTTTAAAAAAATGTTTGCCAGTGTTGTCTGTAAATAGTTTGTTAAGAGGTGCGTATTTAAATTCGTCAGTTCGATAAGAAACGCCGGGCACTGGTGGCATGGCATCTAAATTTATGGCTATATAGGGCTTGCCCTCTACACTATTTAATTCATCTATGAGGGCTTCATAAGCGTCAATGTTAATAAAAAAAGTGCGATAACTTTCATCAATACTGTGCTTGTGTACATCTGAAATTACTTTTTCTATTATTTCAGCTGTGTAATGGGCATATTTTTCAAGCTGGGTTGGAATGTCTTGTTTCTGCCATGAACTAGGCGCACATTCATCATTAATAACATGAAAATCGAGTCGGTAATCTACAACTGCATTTTTTAAATTGTCTTGAACTCGGACTATAACTTGTTGATAACGATTAACGAAGCCAGGTTTTTGATATAAGGCGTTATTTTCGCGTAGATATTTAAAGCGGAGCTGTTGATGTTCAGTGGCATTTTTAATGGCAAGACAGTCTTTAATAATAGCAAGCGTAGGATGTTGTTGATTGGCTTCAGCGTCAGGAACGATCGTTGAATGATTTAAGCCTTCGAGTAATTTAAAGACTGGAGCATCGTTGTGTTGCGATACTGCGATAATATGCGCTTTAGTGGACTCGTTATAATTTATTTCTAATTTTATACTATCTAATGAAGCCGAGGCTGCTCGTATTGTGCCATCGGAGCCAGGTTCGCTAGCGCCTTTGGCAACTAAGCCTTTTAATTTGCTATAAGTCTCTGTTCCCGAGAGTATAAAGACAAAAGGGCCTTTGTCAGCCTCACAAGGGTAGAGTTTTTTTTCTGAAAATAAGTCCCTCTCAGCGAGCTCCCATAAGAATGGGCTACCTAATTCTAAACCTTCCAGAATAGTACGACCGGTTTGAAAACCGTTTTCAAGACCGCCTTTAAACAATTTTGCTAGCGCTGATTTTCCCTGTGCCGCCAATCGTGAGCCAAAATTAGCCGGTGCCAGCATGATTAAATGACGGATTGGGCATTGAGTTAAATCCCCCTTGCACACATCAAGCAGATAATGGCTTAGCCAATTTCTGACCACAGGGCCGCCGGTTGAGTGGACAATAATGTCTAGGGAGTAGGGTGTTAAGGTTATTTTGTGCTGACTGACAAGGTCATCAATTCGCTCTTGCAGACCTTGTGCTAAATCATCGAAGCTTACATCGTCTTGCATAGATTCATAATCACCCAGCCAAATATCGCTGATGCTGCTAACAGTGTTTTGAGACTTTAATAGCTGTTTTAATGGCTCGAAAGAATGATAGTTATCGCTCCAGCCATGAATGATTAGAATGGGGGTAGACATTATGTGATCCTTGAAAAATATAAATGAGTTAGAGATTGACTAGATAAGAAAATTGTTATCGTTCCCGCTCAGAAATAAAAATAGTATGGTGATGGTCAGTAGGGGCGTATTGCATACGCCCTTATAAAATAAGTCTTACAGCATTGATCTTTGGATTAATTGGCGTATGAGATTTGAAAGTATTATTTTATTTCCCCTCTTTAGCAAAGAGTGGATAAGGGAGAATTAAATTATTTATATTAATTAAATCGTTTGTGATTTAGAGGTCGGTCGTAATGTAGGGACAAGTAGCGACCTGTCCCTACGGTGTAAAATGTATAAATAAGAAACCTAAAATCATAATGCTTTTACAGTCTCGACTGAAATTGCCTCTACGGTTTTTATGTCAGAGTGAGTTTATCTATAACTGTAAGTAGTAAGGATTGGCTTGGAGTTAATTGCTAAATTAACCCTTAACGCTTACTTCTAATATTTGACTCCAATGTCCTACTTGTAAATCACGAATGCGATAAATGGCGCGATATTTCCATAGTGCAGCGGTGCCGAAACTTGGAAGCGGGTTATTGTCTTGATAGTTAGTTGAGTGTTGAATAGTGAGTAGGCTGAAAACACCAGTGCCGTGATCAGCTTCTATTTCAAGGGTATCGGTGTGATTGCTTTTCCAATGTAGAACTGGATGGCCGCCCTGGAAATCAATACTTAAAACAGGTTGTAAGGTGGTGATATCCACGGGACTGCTAGGTGTGGCAATGATGTTTAAGGCTTTGCCGATGGCTTCGGTATAGTTTTTATGTTTTTTGATGCGGGAAATAAGTGGGCTTATAAAGCCGAATATATTAGCGTAAAGGGCTGTGGTGGGGGCGGTAGGAAATATAGGTGGCGAAGGCGGTATAACATTGGCGTTACTAGGTCCGTCACGTATAGCACGTTTGAAGGCATAGAGGGCGTTGTTGTAATTGTTAGCGGCATCTTGTGCCTTAATGCTGAAATCAAAGCCTTCCAAGCCAATTTTTAATTGAGCTAAATCATCAGCGCTAATCTCTAAGGTAGCAGCGTAGCTAGGTAAATTAATATTTAAATGTTGAAGCAAGACAAGCTTATTAGCGTCATCACGCGGGATGGCAGTGTTGTGGGTCATGGCGTAATTCCTGGTTGTGTAAGGCTAAGATTACAAGCGCTCAAAATGAGCTGACTCATAATGAATTAATCTAACATTAAAAGCAATGTTTATTTTAAAGGCATAGGTGTCTGCACAAATAAAAAGCAACATCATTGTGATAGTTCATTTGACATAAATAGTCATAAACTGTGGAAATCAAGCTGAAGGGGGCGACAGATTCGTTACGATTTAACAAAGTAATTGTGCTGGGCGAATGAATTCACCCCTACAAGTTAAATGTTTTTGAAATGTAGACAACTCTTTTTATGCTTATCTTGCAGAGCTAATTACTTTTGTAGATACCTATGCTTTAAAGAGCAGAAAATTAGGAAGGGAATTGTTAGTGATGGATCGGTTGAGACTGTGAAAGTATTATGATTTTAGTTTCCCCCTTTGTAAAAGGGGGATCGAGGGGGATTTTTAAAATTATAGACTACTGATATTTAATGATTATTTTTAGTAGATCCAATCTCCCCTAACCCCTCTTTGCTAAAGAGGGGAAATAAAAAGAATACTTTCACAGTCTTGGTTGGTTGGCACCGCTACCTATCACCTTGACAAAACCCTTCAAGCTTTTGGCGGCGTTACCTGTCACGTTGACAAAACCCTTTAAGCTTTTTACGGCGTTACCTATCACCTTGACAAAACCCTTTAAGCTTTTGACGGCGTTACCTATCACATTGACAAAACCCTTCAAGCTTTTGACGGCGTTACCTGTCACATTGACAAAACCCTTGGAGCTTTTGACGGCGGTACCTGTCACATTAACAAAATCTCATAAGCGTTTTGCGGCGTTACTTGTGGAGTTGAAAAAATTCCAGCAAACTTTTGTTGTGTTGCTTGTCGCTTTAACGATAATTCAGCAAATTTTGTTAGTTGTAAGTATTAGTGTCAATATTTTCAGTACTTTGACAAGGTAGTTAGTATTAATGTTGGAGTGATGATTTATAACGTGTTGTAATTAAGTCAATAAGTTGTGCGGCTATTATATTTTTATCGGACATGGGTAAAACTATATCGCCATTATTCCAGAATACATGCAAGGCATTAACATCACTATCAAAGCCACCAACAGCAGTACCAACTAAGTTGGCGGCTATCATATCTAGGTTTTTATTTTTAAGTTTGTCTAAAGCGTAGTTGGCAAGATCATTTGTTTCTGCAGCAAAACCAACTGTAAACGGGTGCTTTTGGAGTTGTGTTAGGTCAGCTAATATATCTTTAGTTTTAATTAAAGCTAGGTTGATGTTGTCAGCTTGTTTTTTAATTTTACAGGCATTGACTTGTGCAGGGCTATAGTCAGCAACAGCAGCCGCAGCAATATAAATGTGGTGGTCGTGCGCCCTAGATAAAACAGCTTCGTGCATTTCGGCGGCAGATTCAACAGCGATGCAAGCGCAATGACTGGGTGCAGATAAAGAAACGGGGCCTGTAATCAAAGTGACATCGGCTCCAGCTTTAATAGCGGCTTCTGCAATAGCATAGCCCATTTTGCCTGAGCTACGATTGGTAATGTAGCGAATAGGATCTAAGGCTTCCCGCGTGGGGCCTGCGCTAATCATTATTTTTAAGTTATGTAGGGGTTTGTTTGCCTTGTCATTATCTTGTGAGTAATGCTCTATGATATGTTGGCAAATAGCTGTTGGTTCGGTCATGCGTCCAAAACCAGTTTCTCCACAAGCTTGAGAGCCTTGGTCGGGTCCTATGGTTAAAACACCTTGTTTCTGTAATGAGGAAAGATTGGTTTGGGTGACGGCTTTGCTCCACATGGCTTGATTCATAGCGGGAGCTATAAAAATAGGGCAAGTGGCTGCAAGATATAGCGTTGATAATAAATCATCAGCTAGGCCATGATTCATTTTGGCAATGATATTAGCAGAGGCGGGTGCGATAATGAAAACATCGGCCCAGCGCGCTAAATTGATATGATCCATGCCGTTATCGGCGCCGGCATCGAATAACTCAATATGGATAGAATTTCCTGATAGGGCTTGAATGGTTAGTGGGGTAATAAATTGTGTGGCGTTATGAGTCATAACAACGCGCACATCGGCGCCATTTTTTTTAAAAAGCCTAATGAGTTCGGCAGATTTATAAGCAGCGATTCCGCCACTGATACCTAACAAAATTTTTAAATTGATTAACATAGAAATAGTAAGTTAATGAATGTGGTAATAGAGTGATATTTTACTATGGTTTAAAATATATAATTTATTATTTGACAGTGGCGTGCAGATAAAAGATAATCTTCAGCTTGCCCGATATAGGAGGGGTTCCCGAGCGGCCAAAGGGATCAGACTGTAAATCTGCCGGCTCTGCCTTCGGAGGTTCGAATCCTCCCCCCTCCACCATCATGAATTTTTTTTAAAATTGCGGGTGTAGTTCAATGGTAGAACTCCAGCCTTCCAAGCTGATTGCGTGGGTTCGATTCCCATCACCCGCTCCAAATTCTGAGATAAAGCTCATATAGCTCAGTAGGTAGAGCACTTCCTTGGTAAGGAAGAGGTCTCCGGTTCAAATCCGGATATGAGCTCCAATTTATTTTTGTGATATTCGTTAGGTGACTCATTATGGCCAAAGAAAAATTTTCACGTAGTAAGCCGCATGTAAACGTAGGTACCATTGGTCACGTTGACCATGGTAAAACAACTCTTACAGCTGCATTAACAACAGTAATGGCAAAATTGCACGGTGGTGCTGTTAAGGCATTT
>CAIZMK010000088.1 GCA_903934035.1 uncultured Methylococcaceae bacterium | reverse complement strand
TCTTTGGTTCAAAGCAGATCTGCTTTACTTGATAGTAGACCTGCTTTAACTCTTAGTAAGTCTGCTTTAAATGAATGCAGGTCTTCTTTTCTTTATAGCAAACCTTCTTTAACTCTTAGTAAGTCTGCTTTAAATGAATGCAGGTCTTCTTTTCTTTATAGTAAACACTCTTTAAGTCATAGCAATCCTTCTTTAGCTTAAAGAATACTTTCACAGCCTCTATCGCTAACCCGACCCACACTTTATACAGCTATTGTGGATTCAAGGCTTATCAAATCCCCTTATAACCTGAAGTGATTGGATAGCGTCGATCACGACCGAAAGCCTTCTCAGTAATACGAATACCCGGAGGAGATTGTCTACGTTTATATTCATTTCTATCGACTAAGCTAATCGCTCTTTGTACATCCGCAGCATTAAAGCCAGCTGCAATAATGGTAGCAGCCGATTGATCCAACTCTATATAACGCTCTAAGATCGGATCCAAAATCTCATAGGGAGGTAAAGAATCAGCATCTATTTGATCAGGGGCTAATTCAGCAGAGGGTGGGCGAGTAATAACGCGCTCAGGTATCACCTCAGACAAACTATTACGATATTTAGCTAATTGATAAACCAGCAACTTAGGCACATCTTTAATCGGCGCAAAACCTCCGGCCATATCACCATAGAGCGTGGCATAGCCGACACTCATCTCACTTTTATTACCGGTGGTCAGCAATAATTTGCCTTGTTTGTTGGATAGCGCCATTAAAATAACGCCTCGGCAACGCGCTTGGATATTCTCTTCAGTAGTATCTTTAGCCGCACCACTAAATACCTCGGCTAACATACCGGTAAAGGCATTAACAGCGGGTTCTATGGGAATAATATGATGCTGCACACCTAAAGCATTGGCCTGTAGTATCGCATCTTCGTTACTCATGTCTTGAGTATAACGAGACGGCATGAGCACAACTTCAACTTTATCAGCACCTAAAGCATCGACCGCCAAAGCCAATACTAGCGCAGAATCAATACCGCCCGATAAACCTAATAAAGCACCTTGAAAGCCATTTTTACGCACATAATCTTTAATACCCAAGACTAAGGCCTGATATTCACTGGATATTTCGGCATAAAGTGGCGCACACTCGGCTTTCATCGGTGTGTTACCCTCAAACTCAATAACGCTAATTTGCTCTTTAAATTCTTCGGCACGAAAGACGATCTCGCCTTCTGCATTGACTACAAAGGAAGCGCCATCAAAAATCAATTCATCTTGACCACCCACTTGATTGACATAAACCAATGGGATTTTAGCAGCCTGTACTTGCTGACAAATGATCGCTTCTCGTTGATGAATCTTGCCTGAATTAAATGGTGAAGCATTTAAGGTCAACAATAACTCGGCGCCTGCTTGTTGGCTGGCTTCAATAATGCCGCTTTTCCAAACATCTTCACAAATCGTCAGGCCGACAAAAACACCATTGAACTCAAATACACAAGGCTGATGACCAGGGGTAAAATAACGTTGCTCATCAAATACACCATAATTCGGTAAAGCCTGTTTACGATAACACGCCAGTATTGCACCTTGATGCAGCACCACTGCGCTGTTATAAAGAGCATCAGCATCATACTCAGGAAAACCCACAACCATGGCTATATCTGCTACTCGATCACCCAACTGATAAATAGCATTATTGGCTGCACTGATAAAATCAGCACGCAAAAGCAAATCTTCTGCAGGATAACCAGTAACACTTAACTCAGGAAAGACAATAATATCGGCCTGTAAGTCATCACGTGCAATTATTGCGGCATCAACCATACGATTTACATTAGCTGCAATATTACCTACAAGGAAATTAATTTGTGCGAGTGCGATTTTTAAGGACATAAAGATTCAAGGTGCTGATTAAATAGGCAAGGAAGCTGTTACATCATTATACTTATTTTGACAGGTCTTGTTGATTTTAGGCATTAAATTGAGCTTATTATGACTACCCACTTAAGTTGAGACAAAACAATAGCGAAAGCTTTTATATCTTTATCACGCTCCAGCGATGCGTGACGCTAAGCGTCACTGCCCACAGTTAAGCTTTTGTAGGGGGGCAACAGACATAGGTATCTACACAAATAATGGTTAGCATTCCCACGCGAGAACGATAACATTGTGGTGAAGATCGTAGGGGCGTATGCAATACGCCCCTACGGTGTTTTTTATCGTTTCCACGCCGATAAGAAACTTGTGTAGATACCGGCATTTATCGCTACCCCAAAAAAATAATTTATCTTATAAAAGGTAAACTTAATATTCATAAGTAAATATTTTGTCAATGTTTTGTAAAAGTTTATGTTAGTATTAAACCTTTAGTATTGATGCAGAGAAGCAACTTATGGCTGGACTAAACGACGACTCATCACAATATTTAATTAGTACGGTTTCTAAAAGATCAGGTGTTAAATCTGACTTAGTCAGAGCTTGGGAGCGCCGCTATCAAGCAGTAACACCGACTCGAACCGCCGGTGGACATAGAGTTTATAGCGATCAAGATATTGCTAGGCTAAAGCTACTCAATCAAGCAACCAACAATGGTCATAGCATTAGTCAAATAGCGCAATTTTCGCTGACCGATCTTAAAAGTCTGTTGAAAGATGAGCCAGATACCAGTCCAACGCCCGCATCTAATGCCACTCATTCAAAACGAAATGTTACTCATATAGCAGAAGATTACATAGAAAAATGTTATGAGGCCGTATTAGCTTTTGATGCAAAACTACTTGAAGCACATTTTGAAAATGCCCTTATAGAACTGGGAGCCGAAATCTTTATCGAACAATTGCTAACGCCTTTATTAAGCAAAATAGGCGAAAGATGGAAAGAAGGCGAATTAAGACCTGTACATGAACACATGACCTCATCAGTCATTCGCTCCTTAACGTATATTTTACGTAACAACAAACCCAGCCCAGCCAACGCACCCAGAATGATAGTCACTACACCAATGGGGCAACGTCATGAATTAGGGGCAATGCTGGCATCTATTATGGCAGAATTTAATGGCTGGCAAGTCACTTACTTGGGAGCTGATTTACCGGCTGAAGAAATCGCCATAGCCGTTAAATATATCGACGCGCAAGCTCTCACGATTAGTCTTAGCTTTGCTAATGATGATCATGTTATGCATAAAGAACTACGAAGAATAAAAAAACTCATCGGTAATGACGTTGCAGTTATTGTAGGCGGCAGAGCCGCAGGACATTATCAAGCACTACTGGATGAAATTGACGTATTAACAATCAAAAGTTACCAACATTACAGAGAAATCTTAAACGACTTAGCGCAAAGTTATGCGAACTGATGCTAGCTAATTTTCTTTATAGCTTACTAAATATTAATCGCTACATTACTTTATTAGATTTAGCATGAGCTTTTGGAAAACAAAAAAATTAAGCGAAATGAGCAGCGAGGAATGGGAATCTTTATGCGATGGTTGTGGCAAATGTTGCCTACATAAATTAGAAGATGAAGATACCGGAGAAATTGCTTATACCAATGTGGCCTGTAAACTCATTGACCTAAAGACTTGTCGCTGCACACGCTATGATGAAAGGACTCAATTAGTGCCAGAATGTTTGAATTTAAAACGTTTTGATTTTACCCAATTTCATTGGTTACCCAGTACCTGCGCTTATCGCTTACTTAATGACCAGCAAGACCTTCCTAATTGGCATCCCTTAATTTCAGGACGCAGTAATAGCGTTAAAAAAGCAGGCATCTCAATTCATCGTTATGCCATTAAAGAATCCCCTAAACTAGACCTCGAAGACCATATAATTGAATGGTTAGATTGAAGCGGCTAGCTAATTAAGGTGGGGCAATGGCTTAAACATTCACTTTTAAACAGAGCGCTTCACGGAGATAAAAGACAAAGAATGAAAGACAAAAAATTAATCCTAGCATCTATCGCCTTAAGTTGTTAGCCTCCTAGACTTAACCTTTCGCCCTACGCCTTTCGTCTTCGCTTAAACTTCCGTACTTTAATGATAGCCGATTAAGCTCAGTGCAACCTAATGCCCTCAAGGCTTAATATTGATAACAATACCAGCTCCATCTACCGATTTCCGCTTTTCTGGCTGAGGATCTGGTGACATTAACAAGTCGCCATTCAATTCTAGTGATCTCGCTTTCTTATTAGGATCAACAGCAAAAACATCTAAAGCTTGATGGGGTATTAACCACTTTTTATCAACATCAAGCTTTTCAGTGCTTTTAAATGGAATAGAAAGATCCAGCGGATGATCAAGCTCATTTCGAATAATTGACTCTTTCTGATTGACGGCTTTAGCCCTGATTTTCTTCTTAGATCTTACCTTAACAATATTTTCATTTAATTTTTTTTCTTGTAACTGCTCACTACTGACCTCAATGCTTGGAAAAATGCTGATTGCTTCGCCGTGCTTGTCGGCTAAATCAACTTCATTATTAGGCAATATCGTCAACCCACTTAAACAAAACCACGTGATGATTGCAAACCCTACTAAAAATACGCGACAGACTTTCATATTAGCTTTTCCCTAACTTTATAATTAAGGACAATAACTGACCGAGCCTGATTAAATACTTATATTGACAAGAAAACAAAGTTATAAGACCCATCACAATAGCAATATTTAGATAAAAAACAATGAGAGTATGGAAAGAACATTACCACATTCCAATATTAATAAACAAGGCATGACTTATGCAAACTTACTAAAAACACATCGTCATTTACCCTCCAACGCTTAAGAAGTAAGCACATGAAAAGACAATGAATTATGGAGAGCTATGACAAAAATCCCATGATTACTTAGAACTATTATTATTTGTTCTTGTGAAAATACAGTGTTTGTATGAACAGGCTATCAACTATAATGATAGCCGATTAAGCATTGAATAATTGATAACAGCTAATTGAATACAATAAACAATTTATGAGTTCGGCATAATGATTAACGAAAAACAAACTTTTAGCCGACTTGATATGGTTTTCGCCCGCTTTCTCAGCGAACGATCCTCGCTAGACTCCTCGCAAAAACCAGCATTTGAAAACCTAGTGATGTCTTTATCCTTTCAACAAAACCAAGGACATAGCTGCATACACTTAGATAATGACGGTAAAGCACTAATTCTAGCATCCGGACTGGCGTTAAGTGTCACTAACAGCAGTGATGTCAATACGACACTCCCCCTTATTATTGAACAGAATCGCTTATATCTTCATCGTTATTGGTATTATGAAAATCGTTTAGCACAGCAACTGAGGAAAATGACCGAACTAAAGCTATGCGATCAGCTAAAGACCACCACCGAGACATTGCTTGATAAATACTTTGGAATAACGGCTACGATTGACTGGCAGCGATCTGCAGCTATTATGGCGATCAATCAG
Source organism: uncultured Methylococcaceae bacterium (assembly GCA_903934035.1). Classification (GTDB taxonomy): domain Bacteria; phylum Pseudomonadota; class Gammaproteobacteria; order Methylococcales; family Methylomonadaceae; genus Methylobacter_C. Next base: position 23,320 of record CAIZMK010000088.1, on the reverse strand, counting down.
AATTTTTGTATCATCACAGGAGGACCAGGTACAGGAAAAACAACGACCGTTGTTAAAATTCTAGCTCTATTACAAGAGCTATCTGATCAGCCATTACTTATTGCTTTGGCTGCACCTACAGGTAAGGCTGCTATGCGCCTACAAGAATCCATAGGCTCAAACAAAGCCACACTACCCTGCACTACCACAATAAAATCTGCTATACCCGAATCAGTAACAACCCTGCATCGTTTGCTTGGAGCAAAGCCAGCTTCACCCTACTTTCGGCACAATGCAAAACAACCTTTAGTTTATGACCTGGTTGTCGTTGACGAAGCCTCAATGGTTGATTTGGCTTTAATGAGTAAATTATTAGATACCTTAAAACCTGGAGCTCGATTAATCCTACTCGGCGATAAAGATCAATTGGCCTCTGTCGAGTCAGGCACTGTGCTGGCTGATCTTACTCTGGCTTTACCACAGCAAACCTTAGAACTACGAAAGTCACATCGATTTGATGAAGATATAAAAAAATTAGCCACTGCTATCAATAATCAACAAGATATTGAAGCTTGGGAACTATTACAATCTGACAATGAAAATATAGCCTTACTAGAAACAGATTTAATCGATTATATAACTCAGCAACAAATAGCCTACTTGCAGCTAATTACTAAGGAGGCTGAGTTTAGTGAGATTTACAAAACGTTTAATCGCTTTCAAGCCTTATGTGCAACTCGACTCGGCAAAAATAGCGTGTCAGATATTACACTAGCGGTGGAAAAATCTTTATCAGAAAAAAAGCTAATTCACTTATCCGGAGCTTGGTATAGCGGTCGCCCAATTATGATCACTCAAAATAATGCGGGGTTACAACTTTATAATGGAGATATTGGTATTTGTTTACGCGATAAGGAACAAGACAATCAACTTCGAGTGTTCTTTCAACAAGCAGACGGCAGTATAAAAAAATACTTACCGGCTCGCATCCCTCATTGCGAAACTGTTTTTGTTATGACTATACATAAAAGTCAGGGCTCAGAATTTGATGAAGTGCTTATTATACTGCCAGAAACACCCAACCCAATTCTAACTAAAGAATTGCTCTATACCGCAATCACCAGAGCAAAAAAAACTATTAAGTTGGTTGCTAATGCGAGTGTTTTTTATAGTACAGTACGTAAAAAAGTGCAACGAGTGACTGGCTTAGCTTATAAATTTCCGAGCAACGACTGAGGATCGTTAACAAACTGATTAATAATTTCTTTGTACGGAAAACTTAGCCAATTGAATCAAGGCAGTTTTATATTCGGAATCAGGCAAAACACTAAGCGCATCAATTGCTTTTTCAGCTTCTTCATCAGCGCGTTGCTCTGTATAAGTAATGGCTTGGGTACTTTGCACTATCGCATAAACTTCATTAAAAGCATCGCGATTGCCATTTTTAATCGCCTCAATAATAATTGAAGCTTCTTGCTCTGTACCTTTTTGAATAGCATAAATCAAAGGCAGCGTTGGCTTACCTTCAGCAAGATCATCACCAAGATTCTTGCCTAGATCATCTTGGCTAGCTTTATAATCAAGGGCATCATCGATAAGCTGAAATGCGATGCCTAAATGCTGACCATATAGAGCTAAGCCTTCCTCTATCTCAGCAGATACATCAGCTATGACCGCAGCCAATCGAGTTGCAGCACTAAATAAGATAGCGGTTTTTCTTGCAATGACCTCTAAATACTTAGCTTCAGTCGTTTCTGGATTATTACAATTCAAAAGCTGTAATACCTCTCCCTCAGCAATAGCAGTCGTTGTTTTTGATAAAATTTCCATAACTCGCATATTACCGGTACGAACCATCATTTCAAAAGCACTAGAATAAAGATAATCTCCCACCAAAACACTGGCGGCATTACCCCAAACTGCATTAGCAGATTCTTTGCCTCGCCTAAGATCAGATTCATCCACCACATCATCATGCAGCAATGTTGCTGTATGAATAAATTCAATTACAGCCGCTAATATTAAGTGATTATCACTAACTCCACCCAAAGCTTTAGCAGCAAGCAACAAAAGCATAGGGCGTAAACGTTTGCCGCCATTACCTACAATATAGCGTCCCATTTGATTAATGAGGATAACATCTGAACTTAACTCGTTGATGATAAGTTTATCGATAGCCATAGCATCGATTGCTGTTAATTGTTTGATCGAATCAAAATCAATCGTTGCAGGTGTATTCATGGGCAATTGTGAGTGCGATACCATTGATTTAATACTGGACATGTAAGTTTAGGTTATTTTTCAACGTGATAACTATAAATCATCATTTATTTGCATTATTATAACCCAATAGGAAACTAACTGCCCATGCTATTGATAAATCACAGACCTTTCAATAAGATTCCCATATTACTCATTAGTTAAAACAACAAAAATAAAATACTTTATTGTTGACTAACCAGTACTTTAAAAATATAATCCTCTGTTCAGTTTATAACAGATTAATGCTTGATGGAGCTTGCGCCGATGTATGCGGTAATTCAAACAGGTGGTAAACAGTACCGTGTAGAAGAAGGTACTTACTTAAAAATAGAAAAACTAGAGCTGGGCACAGGCGATAGCATCGAATTTGACAAAGTGCTAATGATTCAAACAGATGACACTGTTAAAGTCGGCCTTCCTTTTATTGAAGGCGGCAAAGTAACAGCCACTGTTCTGTCTCAAGGTAGGCACGACAAAATCAAAATCATTAAATTCAGAAGACGTAAGCACCATATGAAACAAATGGGGCATCGTCAATACTATACAGAAATCCAGATTACTGGCATTTCTGCTTAATATTTTAGGAGTTAAAAATGGCTCATAAGAAGGCTGGTGGTAGTACTCGCAACGGTCGCGACTCTAATGCAAAACGCTTAGGTGTCAAGCGCTATGGTGGCGAACTCGTAGCAGCAGGCAACATCATTGTACGTCAACGTGGAACTCAATTTCACGCCGGAGACAATGTAGGCTGCGGAAAAGATCATACCCTGTTTGCGACGGCAGAAGGTAGAGTCGTATTTCAAGTTAAAGGACCTAAAGGTCGTAAATTTATCAGCATAGTTGCTGCATAAATTTAAACTGAATTACAGCTTAAAGTTTTATAAATCGAATTAACATAGCTTAATTCGGTAGCTAAAAAAAGCTCCGTCATTGTTGGCGGGGCTTTTTTTGTTTTTATTGGTTGGTTTTGTATGTGGCGCATGTAAGTTATGAGATTTGTTGACGAGGCAGAAGTTCGTGTAGAAGCTGGAGATGGTGGTAATGGCACAATCGGTTTTCGCCGTGAAAAATACATCCCTTTCGGCGGACCCGATGGTGGAGACGGCGGAGATGGTGGCAGCGTTTATCTTATCGCCGTTGAAAATGTAAATACACTCGTGGACTTTAGATATCATGCCGTACATCGAGCTCAACGCGGTCAAAATGGTATGAGCCGAAACTGCACAGGCAAAAAAGGTGATGACTGCTTTGTACCCGTCCCCTTAGGCACACAAGTATCAGAAAAGGATACAGGCGAAATCATTGGCGACCTAACCAAAATTGGCGAAACACTGCTGGTTGCCAAAGGTGGGTTTCATGGCTTAGGCAACACCCGATTCAAAAGCAGTATTAACAGAGCCCCCCAAAAAGCAAGCAAAGGCAGCGAAGGCGAACACCGCATTCTTCTTTTAGAGCTAACACTAATTGCTGACGTTGGCTTACTAGGCATGCCGAATGCAGGCAAGTCTAGCTTAATACGCGCAGTTTCATCTGCCACACCTAAGGTAGCAGATTACCCCTTTACCACCCTACACCCTAATTTAGGCGTAGTAAGTGTCGATGACCTAAGAAGCTTCGTGATTGCAGATATACCAGGCGTTATTGAAGGAGCCGCAGAAGGTGCTGGTCTAGGCCTACAGTTTCTTAAACACTTATCTCGCACAGGATTATTGCTACATTTAATTGATGTAGTGCCTTATGAAAGCATGGATACGCCAGTACAAGCAGCGAAAAAAATAATTCATGAAGTCGAAAAATGGAGCGATGACCTAGCTAAAAAGCCACGCTGGCTAGTACTCAATAAAATTGACCGCCTAGCTTACGATGAAGCGGAACAACACTGCCAAGCGATTATTGATGAATTAGAATGGAAAGGCCCTGTTTTTAAAATTGCAGCCATTAATGGCGACGGCACAAAAGCCTTAATGTTTGCCATCATGAACTTTTTAGAAGAACAACGGCGGGATAAAAGTGAGCAGGAATGAGTTTACAAAAGTTAAGCGAGTTGTTGTAAAAATAGGCAGCTCTTTACTAACTAAGGGTGGCCTTGGACTTGATAAAGCCGCGATAACAGCTTGGGTAAGGCAAATGGCCGAACTAAGGAATCAATCAATTGATGTTATATTGGTTTCTTCTGGATCAGTTGCTGAAGGTATGAGTCGCCTAGGCCTAAAAACAAGACCTAAAACGCTTCATGAACTCCAAGCAGCAGCATCCGTCGGACAAATGGGTTTAGTACGAGTCTTTGATGACAACTTCCAACAACATGGATTGCATGCTGCACAAGTCTTACTTACACATGACGACCTTTCCAACCGACAACGATATTTAAATGCCCGCAGCACCCTATTAACCTTGTTAAAATTTGGCGTTGTTCCAGTAATTAATGAAAATGATGCCGTGGCAACCGAAGAAATACGCTTTGGTGATAACGACACCTTGGCGGCATTAGTAGCTAACTTAGTAGAAGCTGAATTATTAATTATTTTAACTGATCAAAAAGGCTTATTTACAGGCGACCCAAGCCTATATCCTGACGCACAATTAATTTCTGAAATCAGCGTCAACGATATTCGATTAGAAACAATGGCAGGAGATAGCCGAAGCGGATTAGGACGTGGCGGCATGTCTACTAAAGTAAGCGCTGCTCGCTTGGCATCTCGCTCAGGCGCATCGACAGTTGTTGCCGCAGGCGCTGTTGACAATATAATCATTAAAGTAATATCAGGCAGCAACTTAGGCACACACTTTTTACCAGACATTGAACCCTTAGTCGCAAGAAAGCGGTGGTTAGCCGGGCAATTACAAGTCAAAGGACAATTAATACTTGATGCTGGCGCAGTTAAAGTAATAAAGTGCGATGGAAAAAGCCTACTAGCAGTTGGAGTCAAATCTATCTCAGGAAATTTCGAACGAGGCGAATTAGTGTCTTGCAAAGACGAGTCTGGATTAGAAGTTGCCAGAGGACTCATCAATTTTGGCAAAACAGATGCAGAACTAATAGCTGGAAAAAACAGCTCTGAATTCGAGAACACTCTGGGTTATGCTGACGACTCAGAACTGATACACAGAGATAATTTAGTATTGATATAAGCATTAAACACCGAATCACAGTGGAACAAAGGCTTTTATTAACTAAGTAGCAACAGATTTACATCTAAAAGTTTTATTGCTACTAGCAAGCAAACCATCACAAACAAATATGAGTCTAGAATTATGGAAACAACTGAACAAAGCCATTCAGCACAATTTCTAGATCATCAATTACAAGACATTATCAGCTTACTCGAAAAACAAAGCATAGAAAGAAATTTAGTTCAACGCGGCCCTACAATAAATCATGACATTATTGCAGCTATGCTGCAAAACCAGCAACAAACTCGTTTACAAGAAAAATTAGCGCAACTTCATCCAGCAGATTGTGCACTTATTTTAGAATCGTTACCTTTAGATGAGCGACAGATCGTATGGAGCGCTATCAAATCAAACCATGACGGTCAAATATTACTCGAAGTATCAGACGCCGTAAGGCAAACACTTATTTCAGGCATGGCAGTAGAGGAATTAGCCTCAGTCGCTGGCAAATTGAATACTGATGAAATAGCAGATCTAGCAGCCAACCTACCCAAAAGAACGATGCTAAAAATACTTCGTTCTTTAAACAGCGAAGACCGCCAACATTTAAACAATATTTTATCTTATCAAGAAACTCAAGTGGGCGCCCTGATGGATTTCGGCATGATCACCATTCGAAATGATCTGACTCTGAAAGCAATCACTGCTTATATCCGCCGATTAGGCAAACTTCCTAGCCATACAGATAAATTATTTGTGGTCGATCAAAACAATATTGTTTTAGGAATATTGCCCCTACAAAGATTACTAACCCACCTACCCTCCCAGCAAGTCGCAGAGGTAATGGTTACAGATTTTGTAAGATTCAAAATAGATCAAGAAACAGCCGAAGCAGCGCGAGCATTCGAGCGTTATGATTTGATTTCAGCGCCAGTAGTCGATCAGGAAGGAAAATTACAAGGGCGACTTTGCGTAGACCATATATTGGATTATATTAGAGAAAAATCCAATGAAGACTTACTTAGCCACGCTGGAGTAGGCGAAGAAGAAGATCTATTCTCAAGCGTATGGAAAAGTGCAAAAAATCGCTGGGGCTGGTTACTAATCAACATTGCCACAGCATTTGCATCAACACGAATAATAGGAGTATTTGAAGACATAATCCTACAATTAGTAGCACTAGCTTCATTAATGCCAATTATTGCAGCAATGGGAGGAAATACAGGCAATCAAACAAGCATGCTTATTATTAGATCATTAGCATTGGGGCAAGTGACACCCAGCAATGTTAAAAGAATGATAAAAAAAGAACTAAAACTAGCCATTATTAACGGTATTTTTATAGGCATTATTATGGGCATAATAAGTCTACTTATATATAGAGATATAGCACTTTCTATAGTCATGACAACCGCAATGTTTATTAACTTAATCGTTGCTGTAATCTTCGGCTTAAGCATACCCTTATTACGCCATCAATTTGGAAAAGATCCGGCTGTTGGAACCAGCGTTATATTGACAGCCATTACAGACTCCATGGGCTTCTTTATCTTCTTAGGCCTAGCCAGCATATTTCTTATAAAATAAATATTTAAGAATAATTAATCAGCAACTACCAAAACCAACATATTGATTCTTGCCTTTAAAGAAAGAGATGTTAAACTTAGAACTTCTTAATAAGCTGAATTGTAATAGATTTATCTTATATTATAGTGCTAACAATAATTACTAAATCAATACTATAACCTTATGAAAAAGTATAAAAACATAATATTCATCCTGGCATTTATAGCGCTTCTGTTAAGTCAATATAAATTGGTCATGCCTTTAATGTACAAAGTGGCTGCATCAGATTTATTTCTTGTAGACAGTAAAGATCAAGCAAGTCAGCTACCTATATCGACACCATTAACAGCCATCGCTTATATGCATTGCAATCGTCATATCAAATCTGAACTTGGAACGGATACAATTGTAAGTTTTCCAGAAAAAGCATTAAATTCTTGGTCTATGGGTAATTATGACTTTCTTATCCATGGCGAATTCGCAATAACCGATCAAACATCATCTACGGCAACTAAAAACTATACATGTCGCATAACTTACAATAACGGTGATGATCAAGAAGGCATATTAGATTTTGATAATTGGTCAATTATAGGCCTTTCAGGATTAGACAAATAAAAAAGCAGAAAAACTTAAAATTTCTAAGAAAAATAAATTCAATAATTTAGGCGCATGAAAAAAGATTAGCTTCAAATTTATGCATAAATTATTCTTATTCGTTGGTCATTCAATTTAAATGGGTCAGTTTCAACGCTTAAATAGCAACTATAAATAGCATCATTTGAAAAACATATGGAGTTTGTAACTGACAAAACCTATTAGTTGATCCTCATAAATTAATTGGCAGATAAAAATAAGAAATTTTAATAAAATCAAAACTAAATTACTATTACCCAAACCTAGTTTATCATCAATAATGTAAAGATATCTGAAGGGTTTCTATACAATTAACATACTATAATAAAGCTACGAAAACCGTAGAAATAATTAATCTAATTATAACTAACGTTGGATTAGCTTTTATCCGGAAAATACAGATCGTTTTTTTAGAAACCCCTTGCGAGAATATTGCCTCAGATGTAGTTAGTTTCAATAGAATAAATAAGTACGCAGAAATCCATTATATTATAGTAAGTAATGAAAATAGATCAGGTTGCTCACTACTCTATGACTTAGCAAAATGAACTAAAAATGAATATCAGCTAACTTAATCAATAAGTTGAATAAACACTAACATAACAGGAGGACAAAACAAAAGAAGGAATAAACATCAAATAACTGGCTTACTTAAACCTAAAAGCTGATATTTATTTGAAGTAAAGACTAATGAGGAAACAATATTGAATAAAGTTCAAATACAAACAATTGACATCATCTAAGTTAGAATATGTTCACATTGATCAGCTAATTCATCTCGGAAAAATTTTTAAAGCACCATTAATACAAATTACTTAAAATTAATCTAGGTACTTTTAAATATTTACAATATAGGCAAATATTAATCAATAATATATATGTTATGTGTTGAAATTTTTAAAACTTTTAGACATCAAATTATTCAAATTAAGGTATACCCTCAAATGAAAAATAATAACTAATTATAAAATTTTCTAAGAAATTATTAAATTTAATTGTAATAAAAACAGAAAATTATCAAAATGACAATAATAGAATATTCTAGTAAAGTCGAAATTTGGAAATAAAAAGAATGAACGTGTTTAGAGGAGAAATAATTAAAGAGGGATAAAGAAGCCAAATAAGCTGGCTTCTTTATTTGATGTTTTATTCAGGCCTATCTACAAGCTCTACATAAGCCATAGGTGCATCATCACCTGATCTAAAACCGCACTTCATAATACGTAAATAACCACCTGCACGATTTTTATATCGAGGCCCTAATTCATTAAAAAGCTTAGTTACAATTTCACGATCACGGAGTCTTGAAAAGGCTAATCTTCTTTTTGCAACTGTATCTTCTTTAGATAAAGTGATTAAAGATTCAGCAAAACCTCTTAATTCTTTTGCTTTAGGTAATGTAGTTTTAATCAACTCATGATTAAAGAGAGAATTTGCCATATTGCTAAATAGTGCCTTACGATGGCTACTATTCATATTTAATTTTCTACCAGACTTACGATGTCTCATTGTCAAAAGACCTAATGTTTAATGTGTTGATAATATATGTGAATGGTCTGCTAAGGAATCGGGCGGCCAATTCTCTAAACGCATACCCAATGACAAACCTTTCAAAGCTAAAATATCTTTAATTTCAGTTAAAGATTTTTTACCTAAATTTGGTGTTTTTAACAACTCAACTTCAGATCTTTGAATTAAATCACCAATATAAAAAATATTTTCAGCTTTCAAGCAATTAGCTGAACGAACTGTTAATTCAAGATCATCAACTGGACGCAATAGAACAGGATCACACTCCTCTTCGACAACCAAAACCTCTTCTACAACTTGCTGACTTACCTTTTCAAAGTCAACAAATACAGACAACTGATCATGAAGTATTGTAGCTGCTAATTTAATAGTTTGCTCAGGATCAACTGTACCATTTGTTTCTAAATCGATAACTAACCTATCTAAATTAGTTCTTTGTTCAACACGTGTACTTTCAACTTGGTAGGCAACCTTTACGATTGGACTAAATGAAGCATCTAAGTGAAGAACACCAACAGCATTAGAAACTTCAGAATTTAAGCTTCTAACACTCACTGGTTGATAACCTCTACCCCGACGAACTTGAACTTTCATGTTCAGTACACCGTTTTGAGTAAGATTGGCAATCACTAAATCAGGATTAACAATTTCAACGTCATGTGGTAATTTAAAATCAGCAGCAGTAATACACCCTGCACCACTTTTGGTTAATGTTAACTCTATTTCATCTTTTGAATGCAATATAACAGCTAATTTTTTTAAGTTTAAGAGTATGTCAATAACATCCTCTTGAACTCCATCAATAGTTGTATATTCGTGTAAAACCCCTTCAATTTCGACATCTGTAACAGCACATCCAGAAATAGTAGATAAAAGAACTCGTCTCAATGCATTACCGAGAGAATGTCCAAAACCACGTTCTAAAGGTTCAATAATAATTTTTGAATGGTTAGTAGAATTACTTACAACCTCAACTAAACGAGGCTTTAATAAGCCAGAAATAGAATTCTGCATTTATATCCCTCAAAACTTAGATTATTTAGAGTAAAGCTCAACGACAAGTTGCTCATTGATGTCACTACCAAGATCAACACGATCAGGAAGTGAAGTAAAAGTACCAATCATATCTTTTGAACTAACTTCAACCCAAGAAGGGAAGCCATATTGTTCTGTAACACTTAAGGCATCAACAATTCTTTGTTGCTTTTTTGCTTTCTCTCTAATTGTTACTACATCACCAGGTGATACTTGATAAGATGGAACATTTATTAAGGAGCCATTAACCAGTATTGTTTTATGCGATACAAGTTGACGAGCTTCAGCACGTGTACATGCAAAACCCATACGATATACAACGTTATCTAATCTAGATTCTAATAGATTTAAAAGATTTTCGCCGGTGGCTCCTTTTTTCATATCAGCTGATTTATAGTAATTTCGGAATTGCTTCTCTAAAATTCCATAAATTCGTCTTAAACGTTGTTTAGCCCTTAGCTGCAAGGCATAATCTGAATTTCTTGCTCTTTTAGTTCCGTGTTGACCAGGTCTCTGATCTAATTTACATTTCCCTTCTAAAGACTTTCCTCTGCTCTTTAAAAAAAGATCAGTTCCTTCTCTTCGACTTAATTTACAAGTAGGTCCAAGATATCTTGCCATATTAGTACTCCAAAATTCTTATACGCGACGTTTCTTCGGTGGACGGCAACCATTATGTGGAATGGGTGTCACATCAACAATATTATTAATTTTAAAACCTAGATTGTTTAATGAACGAACAGCAGATTCACGACCCGGGCCAGGACCCTTAATCATAACATCGAGATTTTTCATTCCGAACTCTTGAGCGACAATCCCAGCTTTTTCAGCCGCAACCTGTGCTGCAAATGGAGTGCTTTTTCTAGAGCCTCTAAAACCTGACCCACCAGAAGTAGCCCATGACAAAGCATTACCTTTTCTATCAGTAATAGTTATTATTGTGTTATTAAAAGATGCATGAACATGAACAATTCCATCTGCAACTTCTTTTTTTATACGTTTTCTTGAACGATTTTGACTAGCCATTACAAAGACCTCTAAAGGAATATCTTATTTTCGGATGGGTTTACGTGGACCTTTACGAGTTCTGGCATTAGTTCTGGTTCTTTGACCTCTTAATGGCAAACCTCTTCTATGTCTAATACCACGATAGCAACCAAGATCCATCAAACGTTTTATATTCATAGAAACTTCACGACGCAAATCGCCTTCTACTGTCATCTTTGAAACTACACTTCGAATTGCTTCTAGCTGCTCTTCTGTTAGTTCTTTAATTTTTATAGAAGGTAAAATCCCTACTTTTTCGCAAATTTCACTTGAAGTTTGACGACCTACTCCATATATAGCAGTTAATGCAATTACTGCATGCTTATGGTCTGGTATATTTATCCCGGCAATACGTGCCATCTAGATACTCCCCTGAGTAATTCTGTACAGTTAAGCGCGAAATTATAGCATTGCCGTAATTATAGCGCAATTAAAAAATTAGCCTTGACGTTGCTTATGTCTTCCATCAACACAAATGACCCTGACTACTCCATTCCTTTTTACTATTTTGCAATTTCTACAAATAGCTTTAACAGAAGCACGAACTTTCATACTTAACTCCAAATTATTAAAATACTAATTGTTATTTCTTAAGATTAGCTTTTTTCATCAAACCATCATATTGTTGCGACATTAAATGTGTTTGCATTTGAGAGATAAAATCCATAACAACAACAACAATAATCAATAATGAGGTACCGCCAAAATAAAATGGCACATTCCAATAAACAATCAAAAACTCAGGCAACAAACAAACTAAAGTAATATAGAACGCACCAATTAACGTTAAGCGAGTCAGAACCTTATCTATATAAACAGATGTTTGTATACCCGGCCTGATACCTGGTAAAAATGCACCAGATTTTTTTAAATTTTCAGCCGTTTCTTTCGAATTAAAAACTAAAGCAGTATAAAAAAAACAAAAGAAAATTATCGCAGCTGCGTATATTATTACATAAACAGGCTGACCAGGAGAAAGCATAGTAGCTATATCCTGCAACCATTCGAATCCAGTCGTATTACTAAACCAACCAGCTATAGTTGCTGGAAAAAGTATAATACTAGAAGCAAAAATGGGAGGGATAACACCAGCCATATTTAACTTAAGAGGCAAAAAACTACTTTGACCAGCATATAACTTATTACCTTGCTGTCTTTTTGGATAGTTTATTAAAATTTTTCTTTGACCACGCTCAACAAAAACAACTAAAGCAGTTACAGATAGAGACAGAATAAATAGAAGAATTATAAAACCACCATTCATTTCACCAGTTCTTGCCAACTCTAATGTTCCACCAATAGCTTTAGGTAAACCAGAAACAATACCAGCAAAGATTATTAAAGATATACCATTACCGATACCACGCTCTGTAACTTGCTCACCAAGCCACATTAAAAAAACCGTACCAGTAACTAGGGTTATTGTGGTGATAGCTATAAAATTAAATCCTGGCATCAAAACCACGGACAATCCACCTGCAGTCTGGTTTTGCAGAGCAATAGAAATACCTATTGCTTGAAATGTTGCCAGAAATACGGTGCCATACCTTGTATATTGAGAAATCTTTTTTCTTCCTGACTCACCTTCTTTTTTTAATTGTTCCATAGAAGGTATAACAACAGTCATTAATTGCATAATAATTGATGCCGAAATATATGGCATAATTCCTAATGCAAATAAACTTAAACGCATCAAAGCACCACCCGAAAACATATTGAACATATCCAATATAGATCCACTTTGCTGCTCAAACATTATAGTTAAAGCTTTAGGATCAATTCCAGGAACAGGAATATGAGATCCAATACGATAAACAATTAAAGCACCAAGAACAAAAAATAACCTAGACTTTAATTCAGAATGACTACCTGATAATTTATTGCCGGACTCATTTACTTTGCTCACTTAAACCTCTACTTTACCACCAAAAGCTTCAATAGAAACACGAGCGCCAACTGTTACCTTAATTCCCTTAAGATTAATAGCTTTAAGCAATTCGCCAGACTTGATAATTTTTGCTGTCTTAGTAAACTCAGGCACAATATTAGACGATATCAAAACTTTAAGATCTATTACTTCAGCATCTATATTATTTAATTCATTCAATCTTACTTCAGCAGAAAACTTACTTTTTAACGATTTAAATCCAACTTTAGGCAGTCTTCTTTGCAAAGGCATTTGACCGCCTTCGAAACCTACTTTATGAAAACCACCGCTTCTTGCTTTTTGACCTTTATGACCTCTTCCACAAGTTTTACCCAAGGTACAACCAATACCACGACCTACTCGCTTAGACTTCTTTCTTGAACCTTCACTTGGCTGAATTGTATTTAAATACATTAAATTTCCTCAACTTTAAGCATGTATGAAACTTTATTGATCATACCTCTTATTTCTGGAGTATTAAGTAAAATCACAGTTTGATTAATCTTTCTTAAACCCAAACCTGTTAAGCACGCTTGATGACGAGGCAATCGTCCAAACTTACTTTTTGTCATTGTTACATGTAGCTTAGTTATAGTCATTATACTATCCAATAATTTGCTCGACAGACAAACCACGTTTAGCAGCTATCTGACCTGCATTATGCATCCCAGTTAAACCATTAATTGTTGCTCTAACAACATTAATTGGATTACTTGTTCCGATACATTTAGCCAAAACATTATGAACACCAACAACTTCAAAAACTGCCCTCATAGCGCCACCAGCAATGATACCAGTACCTTCAGATGCAGGCTGCATATATACTTTCGCAGCACCAGTAGTATTCATAATTGCATATTGTAATGTATCTCCTTTGAGAGAAACTTTACGCATATTTTTTCTAGCTTGCTCTAAAGATTTTTGTATAGCTATGGGAACTTCACGAGCTTTACTTACACCGTATCCAACTCTTCCTTCTCCATCACCAACTACTGTTAATGCAGTAAAACCGAATACTCTACCGCCTTTAACAACTTTAGCAACTCGTCTAACGTTAACTAACTTTTCTTGCAAACCATCTGCACTACCTTGTTGAGCAGGTGCTGTAGCCATTTTATTCTCCTAAAATTTCAAGCCGGCTTCGCGCGCAGCATCAGCCAAGGCCTTAACTCGACCATGATATTTGAATCCCGAACGATCAAAAGCTACCTCAGAAACACCAACTGCAAGCGCTTTCTCAGCGATTTGCTTTCCAACAACTGCTGCTGCCTGAATATTGCCAGTATATTTTAAAGATGACTTTATTTCTGATTGTGTTGTAGAGGCACTTGCTAATGTAACGCTACCATCATCACTAATTACTTGAGCATAGATATGCTGGGAAGTTTTGTGAATAGATAATCGAGTCGCACCTACTTTTTTAATTTTTGAACGCAATTTTAATGCGCGCTTCATTCTTGATTGTTTCTTTTCCATTACAATACCTTACTTCTTTTTAGCTTCTTTTCTGATAACATGCTCATCAGAGTATCTAACACCTTTGCCTTTATAGGGCTCAGGGGGACGGTAAGATCTTATTTTTGCAGCAATTTCACCAACTAATTGCCTGTCACTACCTTTTACTAGAATTTCAGTCTGTGATGGCGTTTCAACTTGGATACCTTTTGGAACTTCAAACTCAACTGGGTGTGAAAAGCCTAAAGATAAACTTAAAATATTCTCTTTTGCTTGCGCTCTATAACCAACACCAATCAGCGTTAATTTCTTTTCAAAACCTTGAGATACACCTGTTACCATGTTGTTAACAACAGCTCTAGCAGTACCAGCTTGTGCAGTTGCAACTTTATTTTCTTTATCCCACAACATCTCTATTATGTTATTTTCAATATTTACGGTAACTACAGAATTAAGTTCATGGGTTAATAACCCATTGCTTCCTTTTACAGTTAAAGTATTACCAACTAATTTAATTTCTACACCTTTTGGAATAGAAATAGGGGCTTTAGCAATTCTTGACATAACACACCTACATTAGCAAACAGTGCAAATAACTTCACCGCCATGGCCAATGGCACGGGCAGCTCTATCAGTCATAACACCATTTGAGGTTGATACAATAGCAATCCCTAAGCCGCCAAGAACTTTTGGCAATTCGTCTTTAGACTTATAAATACGTAAACCAGGCCTACTAATTCTTTTTATTGCTTCTATTACAGGAATTCCTTTGTAATACTTCAATTCAATAGTCATCTCTGCATGACTACCGATAGTTTCGGTACTGAAATCTGTAATATAACCCTCTTCTTTAAGTACCTTAGCAATAGATACCTTTAGTTTAGAAGAAGGTTGTTTTATATTTTTTTTTCCTGCAGCTTGACCGTTTCTTATACGAGTCAGCATATCTGCAACCGGATCCGTCATACTCATTATATTATCTCCAACATTGATCTATCAGATCTTACCAACTTGCTTTAACTACGCCAGGTACATCACCGCGCATAGTAGCTTCTCTTAATTTATTTCTACTAAGACCAAACTTACGGTAGTATCCATGAGGCCGACCTGTTAAATTGCAACGGTTACGTACTCTAGTTACACTAGAATCTCTTGGTAATTTTTGAAGTTGTAAATGAGCAGATTCTTTGTCTTCAAATGAAGCATTTGGATCTCTTATAATTTCCTTTAAAGCTTTACGCTTTACATCAAATTTCTTAACTAATTTTTTGCGCTTATCTTCACGCGCTATCATTGATTTTTTAGCCATGTTAAAACTGCCCCTTAACTCTTAAATGGAAAATTAAACAACTTTAACAGTGCCAAACCTTCTTCATTAGTCTGAGCTGTGGTAGTGATAGTTATGTCCATTCCACGTAAAGTATCAATCTTATCATAATCAATTTCTGGAAATATGATTTGTTCTTTAACGCCCATAGAATAATTTCCACGGCCATCAAAGCTTTTTGAACTTAAACCTCTAAAATCTCTAATTCTAGGAATTGAAATACTAATTAATCTATCTAGAAATTCGTACATACGATCACTTCGAAGGGTAACTTTACATCCTATCGGCATGTCATCACGAATTTTAAATCCTGCTATAGACTTTCTAGCTAGAGTAACAACTGGTTTTTGACCAGAAATTTTCTCCATATCAGAAAGTGCTGATTGCAAAACTTTTTTATCAGCAACTGCACCACTAACACCCATATTAAGAGTTATTTTAGTAATACGTGGAGCCTGCATAATTGATTTGTAAGCAAATTGCTCTACTAATGCAGGGAGGATTTTTTCTTTATATACGGTTTCTAATCTAGCCATGATTCATCTGCACCTTAGACATCAACAACTTCATTTGTTGATTTAAAATATCTCACCTTCTTTCCATCTTCAAGAAATTTATAGCCCACACGATCTGCTTTTTTAGTTTCTGGGTTATATAAACCAATATTGGAAATATTAATAGGCATATCCTTAACTATTATCCCGCCAGAGATACCAGCATTAGGATTCGGTTTTTGATTTTTCTTTACCTGATTGATACCTTCAACCAAAACCTTTTCATCTTTTAAAATCTGGACAACTCTACCACTCTTACCTTTATCTTTGCCAGTACGAATAATAACATCATCACCTTTTTTAATTTTAGCCATATTCTACCTAACCTTATAATACTTCAGGAGCAAGAGAAATAATTTTCATAAATTTATCTCCTCTCAATTCACGGGTTACAGGGCCAAAAATTCGGGTGCCTAAAGGTTGTAAATTGTTGTTCAAAATAACAGCAGAGTTACCGTCAAAACGAATTACAGATCCATCAGATCTTCGAACACCTTTTTTTGTTCTGACAACTAAAGCGTTATAAACTTCACCTTTCTTTACTCTTCCGCGAGGAATTGCATCTTTAATACTGACCTTGATAATATCACCTATGCCAGCATATCGACGATGCGACCCGCCTAATACTTTGATACACATGACCCTTTTGGCACCACTATTATCGGCGACGTCAAGGTTAGTTTGCATCTGAATCATGATTTTTTCCTAAACACTGTATATAAAAACTTAATTCTATTTCTTAGCAGCTTCTAAGACTTGAACTAAATTGAAAGTTTTATTTTTAGACAAAGGTCTACAAGATGTAATTGCAACCACATCACCCTCTTGACAAATATTATTTTCATCATGAGCCATCAATTTAGAAGAACGTTTAATGTATTTTCCATAAACTGGATGCTTAACAACACGCTCAACTAAAACTGTTATGGTTTTATCCATCTTGTTACTAACAACCTTTCCTGTGATTGTTCTTAACTTTGTGATATTTTCGCTCATAATTATGCACTCGCCATTTGTTTTAATATGGTGTGGATTCTTGCCACATCGCGCCTAACTTTTTTTACTTGATCTGGCTTTAATAACTGACCAGTTCCTTTTTGCATTTTAAGATTAAATCGCTCTCTAGATAGATCAAGCAATAACCCTCCTAACTCTTCTTTTGTTTTTTGACGAAGTTCAGTCGCTTTCATTACATTATTGTCCGGGCAGTAAAAAGTGTTTTCAAAGGTAACTTGGCTGCAGCTAGAGTAAAAGCTTCTCTTGCCAATTCTTCAGAGACACCTTGGATTTCATACAACATGGTTCCAGGTCTAACCTGAGCAACCCAATATTCTACACTACCTTTTCCTTTTCCCATACGAACTTCTAATGGTTTTTTAGTAATCGGCTTATCAGGGAACACTCTAATCCAAATTTTACCGCCACGCTTTACGTGTCTAGTTATTGTTCGTCTTGCAGACTCTATCTGTCTAGCTGTTAAACGACCACGTGTAATAGCTTTAAGTCCGAATTCACCAAAACTAACAGATGAACCTCTTACAGCAGTCCCGTTATTTCTGCCTTTATGTTGCTTACGGAATTTAGTTCTTTTAGGTTGAAGCATGTAATTATTCCTTCAACTATTTCTTGGAATCAGAATTAATAGATGCTAGATGCGCATCCATGTCGAATACTTCACCTTTGAATATCCACACTTTTATGCCGATAATTCCATAGGTTGTATTAGCTTCAGCTGTTGCATAGTCAATGTCAGCTCTTAAAGTATGTAAAGGCACACGTCCTTCTCTATACCATTCACTTCGAGCAATTTCTGCTCCATTTAAACGACCACCAACATTTATTTTGATACCTTCAGCACCTAAACGCATTGTATTTGTTACGGCACGCTTCATTGCTCTTCGATACATAATTCTTTTTTCTAACTGCTGAGCAACTCCTTCAGCAACTAGTTGAGCATCTAACTCTGGCTTTCTAATTTCTTCAACATTTAACTGAACTGGAACACCAATCATGTTAGAAATTTCTTGCCTTAATAAATCAATGTCCTCACCTTTTTTACCAATTACAATACCTGGACGAGCAGTATGAATAGTAATATGTGCATTGTTTGCAGGACGATTAATTTGAATCCGACTAACAGAAGCATGAGCAAGTTTTTTCTTTATAAAAGATCTAACAGTTAGATCTTGATGCAGGAATACTGAATAATCCTGACTATTTGCATACCACCTAGAATTCCAATCCTTCACAATTCCAAGACGTATACCAGTTGGATGAACTTTCTGACCCATTTTCTACCCCTACTCGAATTCTGCAACTTTAATGGTAATATGGCAGGTTCTTTTAAGGATATGATTTGCATTTCCTTTAGCTCTTGCCTTAAATCTTTTCATGGTTGCCCCTTCATTTACATAAACCGTAGAAACCCTTAAATCATCAATATCTGCACTTTCATTATGTTCGGCATTTGCAATTGCAGATTCTAAGATTTTTTTTATAATAGTTGCTGCTTTTTTAGAGCTAAACTTCAACGTATTAAGTGCTTTTTCAACTGGCATTCCACGAATTTGATCACCCACCAACCTAGCTTTTTGAGCTGATAGCGGGGCATTTTTTAAAATAGCTGAAATTTCCATATCAATTCCTACCTTGATTTCTTATCGGCAACATGGCCTTTATATGTTCTAGTAGGAGAAAACTCACCTAATTTATGACCAACCATGTTTTCAGATATAAGCACTGGAATATGTAATCGACCATTATGTATTGCAATAGTTAATCCCAGCATATCTGGGATTATCATAGATCTTCTAGACCATGTTTTAATCGGTTTCCGATTATTGCTACTAACAGCATCTTCGACCTTCTTTAGAAGGTGATGATCAATAAAAGGACCTTTTTTAATTGAACGCGGCACTCTGATTCCTCTCTATTTTTGCTTACGACGTCTAATAATCATATTATCAGTTCGTTTGTTTTTTCTAGTTTTGTATCCCTTGGTAGGCATACCCCATGGAGAAACTGGATGTCTACCACCAGAAGTACGACCTTCACCACCACCATGTGGATGATCAACTGGATTCATAACAACCCCTCGAACTGTTGGACGAACACCTCGCCATCTAGATGCACCAGCTTTACCAAGTGAGGCTAAGCTATGCTCTGAATTCGAAACTTCACCTATAACCGCTCTACATTCAGAAAATACTTTTCGCATCTCACCAGAACGCATTCTAATTGTTGCATGCGCACCATCTCTAGCAACCAACTGCACAGATGTACCTGCACTTCTTGCAACTTGAGCACCTTTACCTGGCTTCAATTCAACACAATGAACTGTTGTACCCATTGGAATATTTCTAAGTGGCATACAGTTGCCTACCTTAACAGGCACTGTTTCTGAAGAAAGAATTTCTTGTCCAACAGCTATACCTTTTGGAGCGATAATATAACGACGCTCACCATCTTTAAATAAAATTAGAGCAATATTAGCTGTTCTATTTGGATCATATTCAATTCGTTCAACCACTGCGGGTATATCGAATTTGTTCCGCTTAAAATCGATAATACGGTAATGTTGTTTATGACCACCACCAATATGACGAGTTGTTATTCGTCCATTATTATTTCTACCACCTGATTTGCTCTTTTTAGCTAATAAAGGAGCAAATGGCTTCCCTTTGTGCAATTCATCATTTTTGACTCGTACTACAAACCGCGAGCCCGGTGATGTAGGTTTTGATTTTACAATCGCCATTGTTTCTACCGTTTCCTATTGACAATACACTTTAATTAAGACGCTGAAAAATCTATATCATGCCCTGGCTTTAGCTTTACATAAGCTTTTTTCCAGTCAGATCTTTGACCTATAGAACGACCAAACTTTTTCTGTTTGCCTTTAACATTTAAAACCTGTACAGAATCAACTTCTACGCCAAACATGATCTCTACAGCACCTTTGACTTGCTTCTTAGTTGCTTGTTTTTGAACTTTAAAAACAAACTGCTTATACTTTTCAGCTACATTTGTGCTCTTTTCTGAAATAATTGGTGATTCAAGCACACTAGCTAATTGATATTCCATCACATTCATACTAAACGCTCCTCTAATTGTTTAAGAGCAGATGGCGTAGCAATTACTTTATCAGCTGATACTAAAAGAACAGGGTTTAAATTTGCAGCCTCTACAATTTCAACATAAGGTATGTTTCTTGAAGCTAATGCTAAATTCGCATCTACTACATCTACAACTATAAGTATTCTTTTTGCATCTATGTTTTTAATTAAAGCATAAAGATCTTTAGTCTTTGACGTTGTTGGAATTATGTCATTACTAACTACCAATCGATCTTGTCTTAGAAGCTCTGAAAGAATTGAACGTATTCCAACTCTAAACATTTTTTTATTTAGCTTTTGTTCATAATTCCTTGGTCTTGCCGCAAAAGCAACACCACCAGTACGCCACACAGGACTTCTTGTTGTACCTGATCTGGCTCGCCCTGTACCTTTTTGACGCCAAGGCTTAGATCCACCACCACTTACATCTGATCTAGTTTTTTGAGCTTTAGTCCCAGCACGAGCACCAGCTAAATAACGCGTTACTAATTGATGAACTAAAGTTTCATTAAAAGGCTGACCAAAAACAGCTTCATTAACATCAACTTTACCGGACGTATCTTTTTCATTTAAAGCAGGTATTTGCAAACCCATGGCTTAACCTTTATTTCGCATTTTCATTGCGGGAGTAATAATTACATCACCGCCCTTAGCACCAGGGACTGAACCCTTAACTAAAATTAAATTTCTTTCCGAATCAATCGCATGAATTGTAAGGTTTTGTATGGTTCTTTTTACTGCACCAAGATGACCTTC
The DNA here is from genome assembly GCA_903934035.1 of uncultured Methylococcaceae bacterium. Taxonomy (GTDB): domain Bacteria; phylum Pseudomonadota; class Gammaproteobacteria; order Methylococcales; family Methylomonadaceae; genus Methylobacter_C. Next base: position 2,017 of record CAIZMK010000088.1, on the reverse strand, counting down.
CATTTTCTTACCTTTAAACACTCGACCAGGAGTTTGACACATACCAATAGAGCCAAGTACTCTATGCGAACGAGAATTACCATGTGTAGCATCTTGCATACTAAAATGGTGTCGCTTAATACCACCAGCAAAACCCTTACCTATACTTGTCCCTTGCACGTCAACAACTTGACCAACTGAAAACAGTTCAACAGGCAAAAATTCACCTGTAGTCAAATTTTCACCTTCACCGTCTGCAAGTCTGAATTCCCAAAGACCTCTTCCGGCAGTCATGTTGGCTGCAGCATAATGACCCGCCATAGCTTTATTAACATTTGATGATTTCTTTTCACCCGCTGTTACTTGTATAGATCTATAACCATCTATTTCTATACTTTTAACCTGACTAATTCTGTTTGAGTCAATTTGTAAAACAGTAACTGGAACAGAAGTACCATCATCACAAAATACTCTGGTCATACCACATTTACGACCTATAAGACCTATTGACATCTGCCAATTCCTCTACTTCAATTCAATTTTATTTGGACATCAACACCAGCTGCAAGATCCAACTTCATTAATGCATCTACGGTTTTTTCAGTTGGCTCTACGATATCCAGCAATCTTTTATATGTTCTTAACTCATATTGATCTCTAGCATCTTTATTTACATGAGGTGAAATCAAAATTGTAAAGCGTTCTTTTTTTGTAGGCAATGGAATAGGACCTTTTACTTGCGCCCCTGTTCTTCTTGCAGTTTCTACAATCTCACCAGCCGACTGATCAATTAATTTATGATCAAATGATTTTAATCGGATTCTGATAGTTTGATTAGACATAATATTTACTCAATTATTGATGCAACAACACCCGCACCTACTGTACGACCACCCTCACGAATTGCAAAACGCAAACCATCTTCCATAGCGATCGGAGAAATTAACTTAACTTTTACAGAGATATTGTCACCAGGCATAACCATTTCTACACCCTCTGGCAAATCAACAGCACCAGTTACGTCAGTTGTTCTAAAATAGAACTGTGGACGGTAACCATTAAAGAATGGCGTATGACGACCACCCTCGTCTTTTGATAAGACATAAATTTCTGCATTAAAATGCGCATGTGGCTTAATAGTGCCTTTATGAGCCAAAACCTGACCACGCTCAACATCATCACGCTTAGTTCCTCTGAGCAATAAACCAACGTTATCGCCAGCCTCACCTTGATCAAGTAATTTTCTGAACATTTCAACACCAGTTACTGTTGTTACCACAGTTGCCCTAATGCCAACAATTTCAACTTCTTGACCTACTTTGATAATACCACGCTCAATACGACCTGTTACAACAGTACCACGACCAGAAATTGAGAATACGTCTTCAACAGGCATTAAGAATGCACCGTCAACAGCACGCTCTGGCAATGGAATATAACTATCAAGTGCCTCAACCAATTTAACAACTGAAGGCATACCGATTTCACTTTCATCACCTTGAAGAGCAAGTAAAGCAGAACCTCTAATAATAGGCGTGTCATCACCTGGAAATTCATACATATCCAGTAACTCACGCAATTCCATTTCTACAAGCTCAATCAGCTCTTCATCATCAACCATATCGGCTTTATTCAGAAAAACAACGATATAAGGAACACCAACTTGTCTTGATAACAAGATATGCTCTCTTGTTTGCGGCATTGGACCATCAGCAGCAGAACATACTAAGATTGCGCCATCCATTTGCGCAGCTCCTGTAATCATATTTTTTACGTAATCAGCATGGCCTGGGCAATCAACATGTGCATAATGACGCGCTTCAGACTCATACTCAACGTGAGACGTTGCAATGGTAATACCACGAGCACGTTCTTCAGGAGCATTATCAATCTGATCAAATGCCTTAACAGCACCACCGTGCAATTTTGCCATTACTGTTGTTAATGCAGCTGTAAGAGTTGTTTTACCATGGTCAACGTGACCAATGGTACCTACGTTTACATGCGGCTTACTACGTGAAAATTTTTCTTTGGCCAT
>CAIZMK010000087.1 GCA_903934035.1 uncultured Methylococcaceae bacterium | reverse complement strand
CTGCGACGCGCTCTGAAGCGAAAATACGCATCAAGTCGTCTTGCAAAGATAAGTAAAAACGTGTGGAACCTGGATCGCCTTGACGCCCTGAACGACCTCTTAATTGATTATCGATACGACGTGATTCATGACGCTCTGAACCTATAACATGCAAGCCACCATTATTGAGGACTTGCTGATGTCTTTCTTGCCAAGCCGCCCGCACTTGTTGTTTTTGAGCCTCACTCGCCTCTTCTCCAAGCGCCTTTAACTCAGCATCCAAATTACCGCCCAGTACAATATCAGTTCCACGACCCGCCATATTGGTGGCAATGGTCACAGAACCTGGCATACCTGCTTGCTCAACTATATGTGCTTCACGCTCATGTTGTTTGGCGTTTAATACTTCGTGTTTAACACCTTGTTTGTTAAGCAGAACAGATAAGCGCTCAGAGTTTTCAATTGAAGTCGTGCCGACTAAGACAGGTTGACCACGAGTCACACATTCTTTGATGTCATTTGCAACAGCGACATACTTTTCATCAGTAGTTAAGAAAATTACATCCCCTAGGTCTCTTCTAATCAAAGGACGATGAGTCGGTATGATGACAACTTCAAGACCATAGATATTATTTAACTCAAACGCTTCAGTATCAGCGGTACCGGTCATACCCGACAATTTATCGTATAAACGAAAATAATTTTGGAAGGTAATAGACGCTAATGTTTGATTTTCATTATTGATGGCAACATGCTCTTTAGCTTCAATCGCCTGATGTAAGCCTTCAGACCAACGCCTACCTGGCATTATTCTGCCAGTAAATTCATCTACAATAATGACTTCGTTATTAGCAACGATATAATCTACATCTTTTTTGAATAAAGCATGACCACGCAAAGAAGCATTTAGATAATGCATGAGTCGGATATTAACCGCATCGTAAAGGCTGGTGCCTTCAGGCATTAGGCCTAATTCAAGCATCATAAGCTCTACACGCTCATAACCCGACTCAGTTAGATAAACCTGACGTATTTTTTCATCTACTGTGTAATCACCCGGCTGACCTTCAGGTTCTTCACGAGTTAAATAAGGAATGATTTCATTGGCTTTAATATAAATTTCGGTGCTTTCATCCGTAGGCCCAGAAATAATCAGCGGCGTTCTGGCCTCATCAATCAAGATAGAATCGACTTCATCGACGATAGCAAAATATAAATCACGCTGAACTTTCTGCTCGATGCTGAAAGCCATGTTGTCACGTAAATAATCAAAACCAAATTCGTTATTAGTACCATAGGTAATATCAGCGGCATAAGCTATACGACGCTCTTCATGCTCCATTTGACTGACAATAACGCCGGTAGTCATACCTAGAAAACCATACAGCCTACCCATCCATTCCGAATCACGTTTAGCGAGATAATCATTAACCGTTACAACATGAACACCACGTCCAGGTAAGGCATTCAAATAAGCTGCTAAGGTCGCCATTAAGGTTTTACCCTCACCGGTTTTCATTTCGGCAATTTTACCGTCATGAAGAATCATGCCGCCTATTAACTGGACATCAAAATGACGCATACCAAAAACACGCGAAGAGGCTTCTCTAACCGCAGCAAAGGCTTCTGGAATAAGTTTATCCAGACTTTCGCCTAGCTCAAGACGATCACGAAACTCTTTTGTTTTTGCTTTAATTGCCTCATCAGACAGTTTTTCGTATTCCGAAGCTAATGCGTTGACACTCTTGACCAACTTTCTTTTCTTCTTAATCAGCCTGTCGTTACGGCTACCTACAACTAATCTAACTAGCTTATCCAGCATGTTTTCTTTCCAGTTTAAATTATCTAAATGATTGAATAAATTGCTCGATTATATACCGTCTGAATCTTTAGTTACAGTAAATCACGAGTAGTTTTTAAATTTCACGCCTCTATCAAAGAGTACGCGAGGCCATATTAATAGCTGACATAGCCTTAATGCTTTTGTAATTACACAAAGATTAAAGCTGTTTTTATTTTAATTTTTTATGCCTATGCCTTTATAAAGTAAAAACAAACTAAGCAACGTTAAAACTAAAATAAAGACTATAGTCATAATAAAAGCCAGTTGAATGTCGACATCAGTTACCCCTATCAAGCCATATCTAAAGGCATTGATCATATACAAAATGGGATTGCCTAACGAAATACTTTGCCATATATCTGGCAACATTTTGACGGAATAAAACACCCCACCTAAATAACTTAAGGGCGTTAAAATAAAATTAGGGATGATAGATATATCGTCAAAACTTTCTGCTAACACGGCATTAATAAAGCCGGCTAAAGAAAATAATGTCGCTGTTAATATCATAATTGATAAAGCGACATAGGGATTTTTGACCTCAATATCTGAAAATAATAAAGAAATTGAGGCGACCACTGTCCCGACTAATAGACCGCGAATGATGCCTCCACTGACATAACCGCTTAAAATAACCCAATTAGGCACAGGTGCCACAAGCAACTCTTCAATATTGCGTTGAAATTTAGTTGAATAAAAAGACGAAACTACATTGGCATAAGAATGACTAATGACCGACATTAAAATAATACCCGGTACAATATAATCCATATAAGTTGCGCCATTAATTTCACCGATACGGCCACCAATGAGCTTACCAAAAATCAAAAAATATAAGGCGGTGGTAATGGCAGGAGGTAATAAAGTTTGCGGCCAAATACGAACAAAACGAAAAATCTCTTTAGTCACTATCGTTCTAAAGGCAATAGAATAATTCATCACTTATTACCTGCTGACTTAGTATCAATTAAACTCATAAATAGTTGTTCTAAGCGATTACTCTTATTTTTAAGACTCACTACCTTAATGTTTTTTTCGCTTAATTGATTAAACAAGTAATTAAGGCCAATTTCTTTAGGTACCGCTACATCGAGGACTTTATCGGCTATGCGTTCAATTTGATAGCCAGCAATAACAGGTGCTTGAGCCAAAGGTTCAGCCAAGTCTAGGACAAAATGATCGACATGTAATCTTGCTAAGAGACTCGCCATGTCGGTATTTTCAACGATACGTCCTTGATCGATAATGGCAATATTACGACAAAGACTTTCGGCTTCTTCTAAATAATGCGTAGTTAAAATGATAGTGGTACCTTGCTGATTAACCTCCTCCATCATCTTCCACATCGAGCGTCTGATTTCTATATCAACACCCGCAGTTGGCTCGTCAAGAATCAATAACCTAGGTGCATGAACCATCGCACGGGCAATCATTACACGGCGTTTCATACCACCCGATAAACGCCTAGATATGGTGTCGCGTTTATCCCATAAATCCATTTGTTTAAGGCAATGCTCGGTTCTTTGTAGGGCAAGTTTACGTGGCGTACCGTAATAACCCGCTTGATTAAAAACGATGCTTTTAACCGTGTCAAATTGATTAAAGTTAACTTCTTGAGGCACTAAACCTAAGCAACTTTTTGCAAGAGATCGTTCGGTTTTTAGATCATGTCCAAAAATACTAACTGAGCCACTCGATTGATTAACCAATGAACTGATAATACCAATAGTTGTTGATTTACCTGCACCGTTAGGCCCCAATAAAGCAAAAAAATCGCCAGGCTTGACTTCAAGGTCTATACCTTTTAAAGCCTCAAAACCATTGTTATATGTTTTTTTTAGATTGCTAATAGATAATGCATTCATACTGAAACTAACACTTAACGAAAACCTTTAAATAAGTTAAATTACACACATGAGCCCATTACAAACAATAAAAACTCACCAATTGTGGGACAATAACTAATACCACCCTATCAAGACACATTGAATTTTAAATAAAATCACACTAATGGATACTAAAAGCCGTGTAATATTATCAGATATTAACACGCTCCGCAGACAAATTGGATACCCCGTGCAGAATACTCCCCCTGAATTCGTAGCCGCTGTAGATTTAGGCTCTAATAGCTTCCATATGATTGTTTGTAGCCTAAAAAATGGTAAGTTACAAACCATAGACCGACTTAAAGAAATGGTCAGACTGGCATCAGGCTTAGATGCTGAGCAGATGTTGGATGAAAAAACTCAATTAAAAGCGCTCGCTTGCCTAGAGCGATTTGGCCAACGCATTCACAATTTTCCAGAAGGCAGTGTCCGTATTGTGGGCACTAACACCTTACGCATGGCCAAAAATGCAAGTCAATTTCTAATCAAAGCCGAACAAGCACTAGGCCACCCTATCCACATCATTTCTGGAATAGAAGAAGCACGTTTGATCTATGCAGGCGTCGCACATAGCTTAAGTAGCAATGCTAATTTGCGCTTAGTTATGGATATAGGTGGGGGTAGCACAGAATATATTATCGGCACTAATGATACGCCCCAAGCTAAAGAAAGTTTACACATGGGCTGTGTATCTATGAGCAATATCTTTTTTAAAGATGGCTTTCTATCTAAAACAGCGTTTGATAATGCAACTTTATACGCCGAACAAAAATTAGAACCTTTCCAAAATACATTTAATCGCAAGAACTGGGATGAAGCCATCGGCTCATCGGGCAGCTTGCGCTCAATTGCAAAAGTATTACAAGCGACTAACTGGAGTAATAACGGCATAACTAAACAAGGGCTTGAAATACTGGTGGCTCACCTTAACCAATACCATCATATCGATGAATTAAATTTACCCGGATTAGACGCCGATCGTCTACCGGTTTTTGCGGGCGGCTTAGCGATTGTTTATGCCACCTTCAAAACGCTTAATATTGAACAAATGACTATCTCTGACGGCGCCTTAAGAGAAGGTTTGATACAAGATTTATTAGGTCGAATTTATAATCAAGATATGCGTTCAGAGACGGTGCAAGCAGTCTGCAAACGCTATCATATTGATACAGATCACTCCAAACGAATCAAGAAATGTATCCACATCATGTTAAGCCAATTGAGTGCTAACTATGCGTGGGCTAATGATGAAAACTGCGTGCAATATTTAAATTGGGCAGCGGATTTACACGAAATAGGTATTGATATCGCCCATAGCCAATACCATAAACATAGCGCTTACATTATAGGCAACGCTGATTTGGCAGGATTTTCTCAGCAAGATCAACTATTACTGGCAGCTATACTTAGATCACATCGACGTAAATTATCCAAAACTATTTTTAACGAATTACCCTCGCCATGGAATATTCAAGCACCTTATCTCACTTTAATTTTGAGATTAGCAGTCGTATTGCACCGAAACCGTATCAAACAAGAATTACCACTCTTTGAAATACAATTAATCAATTCAAAAATCACACTTAAGTTTCCAGAGACTTGGTTAGATAGCTTTCCTCTAACCCGTGCTGACTTGAATTTAGAAGCCGATTACATCAAAGCAGCAGGATTTAAGCTAGAATTCTCTTAAGCATCGTGTTTATAAAAATCATTTCACGTCTTTTTTTAATACTAATAAGTACAGTTGTCATTTTCTGTGCGCTACTGATTTTATTTGGAATTAGTGACACACCCACAGTTGCTGCTGACTGGACACTGACACATGACGACATTATTAGAGCAAAAAAAATATTGTACGAAGGCTCTAAAACCAAACCTGATGAAATAGGCACCATTGAATTAACTCAACCTGACATTAATTTAGCAGCCAATTATTTGTTTAATCGTTATCGCAAAAGTGCCGTCAAAATTGAATTAAAAGACAATATCGTTCGATTTATAGTCACAATGACACTGCCAAAAAACTATCTAGGTCAATATTTAAATATTAGCTTTCGCTTTGGCAACGAAGCGAGTGATGAACTACCTAGTTTGAAAAAATTTAAAGCCGGCGAATTATTATTACCTGCTAAACTTGCGGCTTATATAATCGACAATATCATCCATCACACCTCGCTTAATGAATACTTCATCTTAGCGACCCGCCCCATTAAAAGCATTATTATCGATCAACAAAAAGTCACCATCAGCTATCACTCCAGCTTAGAGAGTCTTATACAAGCACAAAATGTTTTAGCTGATGGCGGCAACAATACCCATCTCGACATCTACCAACAGAAATTAACTGAAGTTGTAGAGCTACATAATTCACAATGGCGCTTATCGCTGGCAGAACTACTAAAACCATTATTTACCTTGGCTTACCAACGTTCTAATTTAGAGACGGCTATTGAAGAAAATAAAATGGCTATTATCACGATTAATAACTATGTAAATCGTAAAGAAACCAAAAAGTTTTTATCAATACCCTTAGCAACATTAAACACACAAAAACGTTATCCTACTTTTTTATATAAGCGCATTGATTTAGCGCAGCACTTTATAGCTTCGGCAGCCATTACTGCCTCTATGAACAACCAGGTTTCAATTGCAGTAGGTGAAGAAAAAGAATTAAGTGACGCACAAGGAGGCAGCGGCTTCAGCTTTGTTGATTTAGCGGCAGATAAAGCCGGCACACGCTTCGCTGAAATGGCGACCTCATCACCAGAAAGCGCCCGCAAACTTCAAAAGAAATTATCAGAAATCAAAGACTACACTGACTTTATGCCTGACCCATCAGACCTGCCTGAACATATGGATGATGCCGAATTTAAGCAACGTTTTGAGTCTGTTGATAGCGAGGCTTATCAAGAACTATCCAGACAAATTGATCAACGAATTGGAGCTACAGCTCTTTATAGTAATCCTTAGCTAGAAAATCTCTTGAACTCAACTTTGCATCTTTTTAATAGTTCATGTGGCATGATGATGCATAAAATACGCAGATTCTCTATTATATGTCTACACTAGCTTCCTATCGGCGTGGAAACGATAAAAAACACCGCAGGGGCGATATTGCATACGCCCAACATCGAAAGTTTAATGATATAAGACCTTTTTTATAAGGGCGTATGCAATACGCCCCTACGCCCATCACCACAATATTATCGTTCTTGCGTGTGAATGATAATATTTACTTTTGTAGATAAGGGCGGAATAAATGCTCCTAAAAACAAAACCCAGCAGGGCTTTTGGAGCAACAACATCCCAACCACAAACTACGCTTTGATACGGAACCGAACCATGAACCTAATTAATTTTTCTAATCGCTTGATCTTAGCTGTTTTAGCGACACTACCCTTAACAACGAAAGCTGATAACGTCTGGAGTTATCATCAGGAAATTGATAATTTAAGCAATCAATCTTTTAGCTATGCGCAATCACCGCTACCCCTACCCGGCTTGTATGATTACCTTAGATTAGAGCTTGTTTGTAAAGGTAATAGTTTACAAGCCACTATTGAAGCCAATGACTTGATTACCTCTCAAAGCAAACGTTTTAATGTCGATTATCAAATTGACAAAATGCCTGCCATTTCTATTTCGATGAAAACGCTGCCTGATTCTAAACGTAAAGGCTATACCGAAGAGTATGCAAAAAAATTGGCAGAAGATATTTTAACGGGGCAGACGCTATTTATTCATGTCAACACCATCATACGCACGGTACTATCAAGTTCCCTACCCTTAACTAATGCTGATCTAGCAGTTAAGCAAGTGCTCTCTGATTGTAAACTCAGCGCTAGCAATGAAAGTAAAGCTACTTACAGCCTAGCTGAATTCGAACAACAATTTAGTCAATTATCCTTAGATAAACAACAGCGTGTTTTAGCTGAACTAAAAAAGATAATGGCGGACATTAAATGATGAACAAGCTATTAACTTAAGGAGGGACTGTGTGGCTAATATAGCGTTCCCAAGCTCTGCGTCACTGCCTACAGTTAAGCTTTTGTAGGCCGGAATAAGACCACCCAAGCGCAGTGCGTAGTGGCGTTTCCGGGGATTCGATCGATACGTCTGCCGGAAACGCTTTAATCGCTTACGCTATCAAAGCCTTATTCCGGCCTACAATAAGTTCAAATATTCCTGCAGAGCGTGGGAACGATAAATTTACAAGCAATTAATGATGACAACCTGCACCATGAATATGACCATGATGAGTTTCTTCTTCAGTTGCCGCTCTTACTTCTAAAACTTCTACATCAAATGTTAAAGCAACTCCCGCTAAAGGATGATTGCCATCGACAGTCACGTCTTTTTCATCAAGACTAATCACAGTAACAATACCCGTACCATGACTGACTTCGGCATGAAATTGCATACCGACTTCAATTTCATCGATACCTTCAAACATTTCACGTGGAATAACCTGAATCATATCATCGGATAGCTCACCATAAGCATGCTCAGGTTCTATACGAACCTTAAACTTATCGCCTGCGACTTTGCCAACCAAAGACTGCTCTAATCCAGAAATAATATTTCCAGCTCCATGTAAATAAACCAGCGCTTCTTGATCTATAGAACTATCTAAAACTTCACCTTCATCATTAGTGAGTGTGTAATGTATTGAAACAGCCGTATTGTCAGCTACTTGCATGATAAAACCTTTTGGTGTTTAAAAAACGCATCATAATATAGATTTATTAAGCGTTTGTCTGAAAAAATGATGCTAATGACCTACTTGAGTTTATTTAATTATGAAAATAAAGCACATTCAAGCTGTGAGTTTAATGACTGGGATAACAAGAGGCTAATAAAGTCTGCATTTTGGCAAGACCCAATTGACGTGTTAAATTTATATTTCGCTCTGGTATTTTGTCAGTATTTGGATAACTACTAACAGCTCGATCGATAGAGGTTTCACGTAACAAATGCAACATAGGATAGGGTGAGCGATTAGTATAATTGGCAGGCTCGTCAGCATCAGAATCTTGAAAATAATAATCAGGATGAAAACTGGCTAATTGATAAATACCTTCGTATCCAGCATCAATCAGCACATCTTCAGCCATAGTCAAAAAATCTAAATAATCATCAAACAAATGAAAGGCACCCGCAAAAATCAGCAAGCTAGTTTCAATACTAAGATCCATCTTTAAACGCTCACACTCTTGCAGTAGCTGTTGTAGACAGGTCTTGATTTTACGCTCATGGCTTACAAGATAAAAAATACTACCCCGCTCCATCTCTCTTTTTGCAAAAGGACAAATACTGTATTCAATAACAATGGTTTTTAACCAAGCTTGGGTGGCATCTATCCAATGTTGATCTTGATGATTCATGTTTTCCTCTAAAGATTTACAGCCGGATTTTAAGGTTATCACTAAAGGCGGGACGGTTTGAATAATGTTATTAAGTGTAGGTAGGGTTAGCGATAGTAATGGTCGGGTTACGGCTAGCGTCTAACCCGACCTACGCAAGCGCTTTGTCCCTTATCTTGATAAGGCATAAAGTGCCTACGGAAAATACTGCCTAGGATTGCTGGCAATTTCTCGTGCAGCCAAAAACTGGGCATAATAATTACGAGAAGCAAAACCGAATGCAGGCCCAGTATAAGTATCAACGATTTGCACAAAATCTCGACCTACTTGATTTTGTGCTCGCTTCATACCCCCAATTCCATGGTTATACGAAGTAATCGCTGCCGGCCAGTCACCTAGCTTTTTATAGGCATGCTTTAAATAGTTGGCAGCACCCACAGCAGAAGCTACAGGATCTAAGCGAAGATCAACTTTATTGTTATCTGGCATGAAGGTTTGTGCACCAGACTTTGTAAACTGCCACATACCGACTGCACCGGCTGAAGATTTTGCAGAAAACTGAAATGAAGATTCTACATGAGGCAAAAAGGCTAAATCTTCAGGCAAGCCTGCTTCTTTGAATATCTTTCTAAATTGTCGATCATAACGCTGACTAATATCTAAGCCCTGCTTAAAACGTTCGCGAGTACCCCGTTGCGAACGTATACGCTCTGAAGCACCAGCAACCACATGATTAATTTGCCGTCCATTATGGGTCAATTTAGCGATAATTTGTCTTTCGTTACCATTCAAAGACTCGTTATTGCGAACTTTAGCTTCCAATACCGAAAGTTGAGCTTTCCAAAACTCTCTACGTTGACTCACTATATTCTTTTGTTCGCTGGTTAAGCTTTCAGCCACATCACCCGGCAATACAAAGACTTCATAAATAACATCCATATAGCGATCATCATGAACGGCCACTTCAGAGCGATGCCATAGACTATACGTTTTACGCCAAAAATCGACCGCAGGCTCTAACTCACCCGGTTTAATAAAAGTCCCATATTGAGTCGGTACTTTATAATTATTTTGAGAAGCGGAATCTTGGGATTGCAACAAACTTGCGTCACTGGCATTTTTATCTCGAAGATCCTTAACTGAATTATTACTACAAGCATTTAAGCCTAAAACGAAGACTATAAAAAACCAAGTTCTCAACCAGGTGCGATTCATGTAATTGATACCTTATTGGCGTATGAAGTGTGTGGAATAGTTATAATTTAAACACATCTAAGTAAGTCGTGAAAGCCACCTGTTCGAAATTGTTTTTAAAGACCTACTCTTTAACTTTGCTTAAGTTTATAACTGCATGCCCCTCCCCATGACATGCACAAGTATCTATACAAGCTTGTAATGGGTGTGAAAACGATAAAAACACCGCAGGGGCCAATGTCATTAAGTTAAAGAATTTTAGGGGCGTATTGCATACGCCCTTATGAAATAAGCCCTATAACATTGAACTTTAATTAAATAGGCTTATGCAATAAGCCCCTACGATCTTGACCACAATGTTATCGTCTTGAGCGGGAATGACAACATTCACTTATATTGATACCCATCAATCGCCTTGAAGAGTCGCTACAAAACGCCTACCACCTGCTAGATTACGATGCTCACATAAGTATATGCCCTGCCAAATACCTAAATTAAGACTTCCACGAGTAATTGGAATACTTACACTACTCCCTAATAGACAATTTTTAATATGGGCAGGCATATCATCGTCACCTTCATAGTCATGTCGATAATATGCAGCTTTTTCAGGCACAAAGATATTAAAGTGACTTTCCAAATCTTGACGCACCGTCGGATCTGCATTCTCATTAATCGTTAATGAGGCCGAAGTATGCTGAATAAATAAGTGTAGTAACCCACAATCAATACGCTTTAATTCTGGAATCGCTTTGATGATTTCATCAGTAATGAGATGAAAGCCTCTATTTTTTGCTGACAGAGTAAATTCTTTTTGTATCCACATAAATTAATTAGTGATTCCTGATTTATTTGAGTTAACTGATGTTACGCAGTGACATGGTTTTGCCCTCGCTAACAGCGACTAACATTATTGCATTTAAGGAATATTTGAACTTATTGTAGGGCCGTAATAAGACCACCCTAGCGCAGCGCGGGGTGGCGTTTCCGGCAAAGGAGCAGTGCCTATGCCGGAAACGCTTTACTCGCTGACGCTCGTAAAGCCTTATTCCGGCCTACAAAAGTTTAACTGTGCGCAGCAGCGTGGGAACTTTATACGATGTTTTGCTATCGCAAGCCGCCTCTACCACCATTACATTTATCGAAACAATTATTTCAACAATGACTTACAACCAAATTGCTTCCTGCTCCAAAGTCTTACCATGATGCTGTGTCAAATATCCCAACTTAATAAAATCATCGTTCAAAGCATTCATTGCTTCAAGTTTTTGCAGGGCGTTTTCAAATAAAACCCGAGTTTCCTGCCAAATCTTAGTGCTACCAAATGTTATCAATTTATTTTCCCAATCTGGTAACCAATAAAAATATAAATAGCTATCTGGGTGTAACGCGTTTTTTAATCGAAGGAAATTAGATAAGCCTACCCCGTCATAATCTGGAAATAAAGTGACCGCATCGCTACGTTTTTGTTCTGCAAGCCATTGCAATAATAGCTCCGATAATTGCCCTGCATAATAAACTAAACAACCATTAAAGTTTTCTGGTAACCAATCACAACGATCAAACAAGGCCTGATTTTCCACTAACAACAATGGACTATTAGTTCGCCAGCGCTGACCTAAACTCACCTGTAATGTAGCAGCACCAAAGTCTTCAGTAAGCTCCGCAACGCGCATCGTACTTTTTTCATTTTCCCAAAAGACTTCAGAATCCCAAGCTTTCATTAACAAATAACTACAATCATGACTGCTTCTGCCCGCTTTACTGTTGCGTTCTGTGCCAATATTACGACTACGACCTGGCAGATCAGCCGCTAATAAATCATTATCTAATGGATGAATTTGTCGCAGATAATAAATCAAACTTTGTCTGTTAATGATCTGATAAACGGTACTTCGGCCTTTTTTGAGAACTTCAATTTGCCGAGTACTCAAAGCAAACTGTTCCAATTCTTTTCTTTGGCTAGCAGTAAAAGTTGAGGCCGTTAGTAACTGATCGCTAGCAAGCAAGCGTCTTAAAGCGCCTGACAAGATACTCATGATTACTTATCTGTATCAGCAAGGCTTTCCAGAATCTGCCAACTCAATCGGCTGATGTGATTTTTGCCTTTCGTGGTAGCGATGGGCACACAATAGCGAGCGGTGATTTGGGGTTCTGGAGAAGCAAAAATGAGGGTAAAACCAAACTCTTCTGCTATTTCAATTAAATTACGTTGATTACGTTGATCCAGCGAAGCCGCTTCATCCAAATAACAGGCTGTTTTAATAGCTTTGCGTGAATCTTGCATTTGATTAAGCATAGCTAGACCGGTAATAAGTTTGGCCATCAATACCGTACCATTAGAGGCTGCGCTATCAATATCTTCAAATTCTGCTGGCGTTTGATTTTCTTTAGCAATACTAAAAACCAATCTAAATAAATGCTCAACTCTTAAGCCACCACGCGCCTCGCCTTCTTTGATCAAAATATCTTTGGCTTTGTTAAGTTCCTTATCATCTAACATAGTGTTCTGGTCGAACAAATCAAACGAACGTCCCGACTCAACCTGTTCCGAAGTTGAAATTAAAGCTTGTATAGCCCGCACTAAAATATCTTCTTCTCTAGGTTCTATTTTAAAAACTTTAAGATCTGAAAGCTGGCGACGATTAATTTTGTTATTAAATTCACGCATTCGCCTTTTGAAAGTTTCTAGACTATCACGCAAATCTCGCAATATAGCCGCCACCTGCACCACGGCCGAACGCGCCTTACGTTCAATCGCTTCTTTTTCCTGACTCAGTTGCGCAGTGTAATTAAACAAGGCATTTAATTGTTGCTCGGCAGTATCCTGAGTTTGGAATTTACTCACGCCATCTCTATGTAATTGACTGAGATGTCCATTTAATTGCTCTTCGATTTGTTTTAGCTTTTGGCAATCGCGATTATAGGTTTCGATGCAATCAGCCAAAGTCGGCATTGCCAACTCGGTTGATTCCATGCAAGGCAAATGAGGCAATTGTTCTAAAGACGTAAACGGAAACTGTTGATCAAGTCGTTGCTGCCTAGCTATGTTAATGCGCTGAAATTGGCTTTGCAGTTCTTTTTGATCGGATTTATGTTTTTCCTGTGCCAGTAAGATAGATTTTTTCTGCTCAGCTAATCCAGATTCTTCTTGCTCAAGCAGAACTAGTTTTTGCTGCAAAGCCTCAATTCCTTGCAGCCTTTCTAAAGCACTTAGCTTTAATAACAGTAATTCCTCAAAGTTTTTCTCATCGACTAACAATTCTGAAATTTGCTGTTCTAGTTTTTGTTGATGCTGCTTTTGTTGGCTTAAAGTTTCAACGGTTTTCAATAAACTAGTTAGCTCAGTTAACTGACGCTCACAGTCATTAATCTCTGTCTCTAATTCTTGAGCCGTTTTAATAAAAAGATTCGGCTCCAACTCAGACAGATCGAGTAGCAAGCCAGGCAGTTGCAAACAATTAGCTGACAACCGCGATGCTAATAGTGCTGCAAATGATTGAAAAGCCGTTTCATCGTTCAACTCTACGGCACTACCTTGCGCAACCGGTAAACTTAAAACTGACTTAGACAATAATCGAGTTACAAGCTCAAAGCTTTCAGCCGGCAATATTTTTTGTAGTTGCAAATATAAGTTATTATTGACATTCTGCAACTGCCGATTCAAATCGACTTTCTCTTTACTGATTTTTGCAATGTTTCTGGTAATAGCTTCTTGAGATTGCTGTTGTTCTGCATTACCTATGCTACGCACCAACTCATCACGTTGTTTTTGCAATAGTAGTCGCTGATTTTGTAATTGAGCTAAATCACTGACAAACTGAAATTGCATAATCAGCTCTTGATAATAAGCTTCTATTTTTTGTTGAGCTTTTAAGGTTGTTTTGGCCTCAGCACGGTCTTGATAAATCATTTCGTGGCGTTTTTCCAAAGCCACCGCTTCGTCTTCTAGTGTTTGTAATCTTAGGCGAAGTTCTTCGCTGGTACTGGTATTATAGTCTTCCCAATCATTCAAGCCTTTTTCTATTAAAGGTCGCCATAAAATAAGCTTGCCGCGTAATAGCAATCGTGTTTGCTGACTATCTTCCATGTCTGAAATAAGTGACTGATTACGAAACACCGCGTCATACTGAGACTTATCATAGTTCACATCAGCAAAAGACTTGTCCCACTCACTCTTAAAATCGACATTGCGATCTTGCAAATCATTTTTAAAGATTTCCAGTAAATAATACTTCACTTCCCTGCTATCCAATTTATCCAGACGTAAAGTTCGGGTTAGGATTCGCTGATAAGTTGCAGCCTGCGAAGTAAATTCCAGAGGGAATATTGTTAAATCAGGGTCATCAGCACGCTGCTTTTGACGATTACCATACAATAAGGCTCGTAAATCAGCTTGAGGATAAATTTTAGCGAGCTTTCCGCATTCAAATAAACGCGCGATTAATTTAGGTTGAGCGACCAGCTTGCCATCAGCCAAGCGGTAATCATCAAGATCAAGACTCCCTTGATAAGCAAAGTATTCATAATCATGGCTCAAACCTTTACCGACACACCCTATCACTGCCATACCCGAAGGCAATAATACTTCCAACAAAATATAAGCACTGTTGTCTGGAAAATAAAACCGCTTAGAGTTTTCGACACTGTGTGCGCCAAAATCCATGTGCTGTTTGTTAAGGATAAGCAGAAACTGCAACGCATTGATCAAGCTTGTTTTGCCAGTATTATTAGGTGCAATAATGGACACAGAATCATCTAGCGGCAATTCAGCGCGACTGTAACCCGCACTGTTTAGTAATACTAATTTTTGAAAGCCATATTGTGCAAGACTCAAAGCATATCCTCCTTGATATCTTCTTTAATTTGATCAGGCCGTTCAGCGTTACCCAGTTCTACAAACAAATCTAAGTAACGATGTATTGATGGCAATAGTCGATAAGCATTGTCTTCAGAGATTAAGAAGCCGACTCGCGTAGCGCTATCTAAAATCTCCGATAATGTTTTTGGACTATTTATTTCTTCAGCCTCGAATAGAGCGAAATACTGCTGCCAGAGTTGATCTAATAAAATAGAATCAAGCCGCCATTGCTGAAATTGAAATAAATGCAAGCCTTGATCAGCCTGATATTCAAACAACAACATAATGACTAAGGCAAGACGACGAGTGAGCTTGCCTGTGTAAGCACTAGCTAACTCGGTTTTAAAATAGGCAAACCCTCGTCCATCAACTATCAGAACAAAACCCAGCGCAGCAAATAATGACTCATAGTCACTTTGATAAAGCTCCAACTGCACCCAAAGCTCAGTATCTTTTAGGCGATTTAAATGTGCACCAGAACTTAACTGTTTAAAGAGGGGTTGTAACTGGGTCAGAGCAGTAAAATCAATCGTCATAAGGATTCAAGGGCATGGCTGTGGTGTTTAATCGCAACCTGTTTAAGGGTAATGCGCGTTTCGTGCAAATCTGGGGTAGCAGAAATATCAGGTAAACGAATAAAGCTATGATAAAGCCGTAACAAGGTAATGTCTTGATACTCGTTATAATGATCAGCAAGCCAGCCCATCAAATCGGGTAGAGGTAGGCTCTGATAAAAGTTCTGACGAATAGCCTCTTCATCAATCAACTCAAGCTGAATCTGAGTATCGTCTGCTATCATCTCAGGGAACTCAACGGCTTTAGATTGATAATGCCGCACTTGCTCCATTAATGTCAATAATTCGGGGCCTATAGCAACTGAAATCAAACGCTCTTTGCGCCAAATAGGTAAGCTCTGTTGCAGAAATGTTTTACGCATGCCTTTTTTACGGACATCACCCAACAATTGACCAATTGCAGCACTTAGATGATTATGACGACGCACCTCTTCTCTTAGCGGCATCAAAGTGTTAGTACATTGCTTCAATGCGACTAACCCAGCTTGTCGTAACTCTTTAACCCTGAAGCCTATTTGACGCAATAAGCGCTGATGGCTATATAAACCACCTTGGGTCATCAGTTGCTGAGCTAAGGTAGCCAAAACTCTTTCAGCTTCCTCAAGCAAGGGATAAAAACTTCCACCCGCACCGGTATCCATCAATTCAGTCATTGGCAATACATAACGATCATAAGCATCTAGCACTTCCCTATAGCGACTTGACAACTGCATGCGCTCATCAGCGCCTTTAGCACGCTCGGCAATATCCTGAATAGCATGCGTATCCTGATCCAGTTGTTGTAAAATTTGTCGAAGCTGAGTATCTATACGCACAGCACCTTGTTGCAAAGCAGCCATATCGCGATTCTGCATAGCTTGATGTAATTGATCCAGACCGACTTTAATGTCAATAATTCGGGCTTTTAAAATATCCGACAAACCTAATTCATGCTCATGCAACAAACTTCCGACAAATTGGCGAACGCTTTCATTAAGTTGTAAGGTATTGCTATGCGACATTTGTATCAATAATTCTGAATTAACCATCTGTTGCAAGCGCTCGACACATTGCTCGGCTGATTCATGCAAATAGATTTTTCTCAATAGCACCAACACATCATCTCTTTCATAGGCAATATGGTCCCTGCCCAAATGTACGATGCGCTCTATAACGTCCCAGTGTTTTTCTAAAGCTCTAACTAAACTACGAGGATTGATCATGCGATATTTAGAATAATAAATTTAGATTTTGCAGGTTATTTTCGGCTATCACTAAAGACGGGGCAGTGTGAATAATGTTATTAGGTGTAGGTCAGGTTAGCGATAGCGTAACCCGACATAATCGTGATATATCGGGTTACGGCTAGCGCCTAATCCGACCTAGGCAAGCATTTTGTTCCCTGTTAAGCTTATAACCAAAATGAGAAGCATGAATATATTCACTGAAAACAATTTTTGGCTAATTCAACATAAAAGAGGAAGTTAGCGAAAGATATTAAATATTCCTTTATCTTTTTGCGCCTGAATTATTGGCATTGTTTACGGGTGTTTTTTTGAAATGCGCTCTGAGTGGATCATGAGAATATTTACACAATAAAAAAGGCTTGAATTTTACTATAAGCCTTTAAATTATTTGGTGCCCCAAAGTGGATTCGAACCACCGACCTGTCCCTTAGGAGGGGACCGCTCTATCCAGCTGAGCTATCAGGGCAAAAGCGTGATTTTATCATAAAGAAGAGCTTTTTATCTCTGCAATTTAGGATTGTTTATTTTTCAACCTGGAGGCCAGTGCATTTGCCTTCCGCCTAATAGATGCAGATGCAAATGAAAAACCTCTTGCCCACCATGTGAGTTACAGTTGAATACTGCGCGATAACCGTGTTCTGACAAACCTTCTTGTTTAGCTAATTTAATAGCGGTTTGTAATAATTGTCCAGCAAGCAAGCTATCATCTAAATCATTTAAGGTAGCAATATGTGCCTTAGGCACAATTAATATATGCACAGGAGCTTGAGGATTGATGTCTCTAAAGGCTAAGACGTTATCGTCTTCAAAAACTATATCCGGTTTAATTTCACCAGCAACCATTTTACAAAATAAACATGACGTCATGACATTTCTCTTGATTGATTAAATAACTAGTTATACAAAATAATATTTAATATTCTTAGTCGCAATAGCTATTGCCATTAAAACCACAATTCACAACACCCAGAATTATGCTGTAGCAATAAATCCATATGCCTCAAAGTTAAATAATTAACTACTCTTTATAGGCGAAGCTTATCAAGTAAATTGTCTTCGTCCATTAAAAGCATGTGACAAAGTACTACTATCAATAAACTCTAATTCGCCACCCATAGGGACTCCATGGGCAATTCTTGTGGCTGGAACATGATTTTTTTTGGATATTTCACCGATAAAATAAGCCGTTGCCTCACCTTCTACGGTTGAATTAGTCGCTAAGATTAATTCTTTAATTTCACCAGAAGCTAAGCGCTGTTCTAATAAATCAAGACCGAGTTGATCAGGACCTATACCATCTAAGGGGGATAATCGGCCATGCAGCACAAAATAATGTCCCTTAAATACTGTAGCCAAATCAATTACCCAAGAATCGGCCGGGCTTTCCACTATACATATAACCGAACTATCTCTGCTATTATCGGCACAAATCTCACACAGAGTATGCTCTGTAAATGTTCGACATTGCTGACAATGGCCTATATTTTCAATGGCATTTAATAAAGATTCAGCCAGTATCTTTGCACCATTACGATTGCGCTGAAGCAAATAAAATGCCATACGCTGAGCGGTTTTAGGACCTACACCAGGAAGTATGCATAGGTTTTGTATTAACTGCCCCAATAAACCATTTTTTTGCATATCAGAAAGGCAACTGAAACCCTGGAGGCAAAGGAAGTCCGGCAGTAATATCGGACATTTTTTCTTTTTTCATTTTAGCGACTTTATTGACAGCATCATTAATAGCCGATGCCACTAAATCCTCAAGCATATCTTTATCATCAGTTAACAATGATGAATCAATGGTCACTTTTCTTGCTTCTCGCTTTCCGGTCATTAGAATGGTGACCAAGCCACCACCCGACTCTCCAAGCACCTGCATTTGTGATAACTCTTCCTGAGCTTTCTTCAAATCTTCCTGCATTTTTTGAGCTTGCTGCATGATATTGCCTAAGGCATTTTTCATTTTCTATCCTCTAATGTTATTCCAGTGTTATATCGGCTCTATGGTGCCAGGCAAAATGCGTGCATCAAAATTTTCTTTTAAAGCCTGAATATTAAGATCCGCATTAATCGCATCAATAGCAGCTTGCTGCTTATTTTCGCGCTCTTTAGTTAAAAGTATCGCTGGTGTCGCTAAGGTGTTTTTTTTTTCTTTAAAAACTAATTTAACAGAGTTACCGCAATAGACTTGCAATGCTTTCTGGAGTGCTTCTTCAGCCCTTGCGCGACGAATATGACTTGGATCTATAATTAACGTACACACATTATCATCAATGGATTCTAATGCACAATTATTAGCAAACTCACGGAGCGGGCCAGCTAGCTTCATACCTACTATCATAGAAAGCCAATCATTAGCTTCACTAGCGTTTATCTCAACCTTAGAATCTTCCTGATTTACCACGGCAACGGCAACTGTAACCGGAACTTGTTCATTGACCTCAATTGAGGGCATTACTTTTTGGGAAATGGCTTGAACTTTTATGGGCTTATCGGAAACTTTTAGCTGTGCTTCTGGCTTGAATAATAGCATACGCAACATAACCATCTCAAAACCACTTCTAGGGTCGGGGGCTAAATCTAAATCTCTTTGTCCGACCAAGCCTATCTGATAAAAAAGCTGAACATCTTCTGGGCTAAATTTAACTGATAAGGCAATAAGCTCATCGCTATCAAACTCGTGATCTATAGCGGTAGGTATTTGCTGTAACAAGGCAATACGATGCAAAGCAATCAATATTTCTTGCAATAAGCCACTATAATCTGGCGATAAATTAGTAATATCATTGATTTTATTTAGAATAGCTACCGCATCACTCTCGGCGAGAGCATCTAACAATTCTGTAACGGGTTGCAAGGCTATAGTTCCAAGCATTGCGCTAACATCTGCCGTCGTCACTTTACCATTACCGTAAACAATAGCTTGATCTAGCAAACTTAAGCCATCACGCATACTGCCATCAGCTGCACGGGATAATAATTTTAATGAAGCAATTTCAAACTCAATAGCCTCTTGCTCAAGTATAAAAGCCATTTGACTATAAATTTGCGTTGGCAACAATTGTTTGAGATTAAGTTGCAAACAACGTGATAACACCGTTACTGGAATTTTATGTGGATCAGTTGTGGCTAGTAGGAATTTTACGTGCGGAGGTGGTTCTTCAAGCGTTTTTAACAAGGCATTAAAACTGTGCCCAGATAACATATGAACTTCATCGATTAGATAAACTTTATAACGACCATGATTCGGAGCATATTGAGCATTATCAAGCAAATCACGAGTATCTTCTACTTTAGTGCGAGAAGCACCGTCCACTTCAATTAAGTCTAAGAAACTTCCTTCGTTAACAGCTTTGCAAACGCTACAGAGTCCACAAGGATTAAAATCTTGCAGATTTTCACAATTCATGGCTTTTGCTAAGATTCTAGCAATGGTGGTTTTGCCTACACCTCGAGTTCCGGTAAACAAATAGGCATGATGAAGTCGATTATGTTGCAAAGCGTTCATTAACGATTTGACGACATGATCTTGTCCGACAACTTCAGTGAAATTTGAGGGCCGCCATTTTCTGGCGAGAACCTGATAAGTCATTGCAGGCTCGTTATAATATTTGATTTGGGCGGTAATCGCACCAGCCACATCCCGGCACACGAAACGACTGCTACCGTTGCTTCCTTCCGGACCTGGCGGGGTTTACAGAGTACCGTTGCGAGAGGACCAATACGATCACCATTATGATTTAGCCATCTGGCTAAAAGACGGCTATTATGTCTGAATTAACTCAACAACACAACAGCCATCTTAAATTTTTTTATTTTAAGCCTATGCCGTTTAATTTAAAAAGCATAGAAAATATTGCCAACACTACTCTTCTACTGCTTTAGGAGTTGATTCAATAACTGATTTTTGAGGCTCTGAAGCTTTAGGTTCTGTAGCTTCAGTTTTTTCTATTCTTTCAGAAAACTCACTATTATAGGATCGAGATTGTGAGCTACGATCTTCACTACGACTATCTACCGCTGCCAATGAGGTATCACCAACTACCGACTCACCCTCACCCTCTGTTTTTTTATAATTCGGATTACGCGGCCTTCTACGATTAGGTCCTCTGCGGTTGTTATTCTTTCTAGCCGCAGGCTTCGCTTGCTCATCACCCTCAGAAAAAGCCTCTTGATTTAACACTGGAGCCTCCGGCATTAGTGCGTCATCAGCAGCAGGCAATTGATTTTTAACGGCATCAATATTTTCGTCTGTTGCAACATTAACAGGCGCAAGATTACGCCTCACATTACGACCTGGCCCCCTCATATTTCTAGATCGAGGTTCTTTATTTTGCTCTGGCTTAGCTTCTTGCTCTTGCGATAAATTCTCTGAACGAGGCTCTTGTAAAGCCCGCTCTGGACGAGGCTCTCTTGGCCCACGATCTTGACGCGGCTCTTGTGGCGACCGAGGAGGACGTGAATCTTGGTTTCTTTGACCCTGATTTCTTCCTCCACGACGATTATTACGATTACGATTAGGTTGACTCTCTTCAGTTGAATAAGGTTTTTCTAAAGCCGATGTAGACGACGCCTTAACGCCCTCTACAGCATCTACTACTGCCGCAGTCTCTGAACCTACTAATTTATTCCAAAAGCGCTTAATTAAACTAGCAGCTTCACTTTTAGCTTGGACTGGCGCAGGCGAATCATGCATAAACTCTTTAATAACTGCTTTTTCAATCTTTGGTTTGACTTGCTGAGCAAATTCAGGAACCGCAATATCTTCAGCCTTTATTTGCAAATAACTCGGACGCTCATCACCAAACTCTTTTTCCTTAATACGATCAATATCATAAGCAGGAGTCTCAAGATGTTTGCTAGGTAAAATAACAATACCTACTTTCAACCTCTGCTCAATTTGCTCAATGGCATGACGCTTTTCATTCAACAAAAAGGTTGCGCATTCGATAGGCAAATGAGCAATAACCTTTTCAGTACCCTTCTTCATTGCCTCTTCTTCAAGTATTCTCAATACCGAAAGCGCAACTGACTCCACATTTCGTATAGTACCCTGCCCCTTACAACGCGGACATGGCAATTGTGTAGAATCACCCAATGATGGACGCATTCTTTGCCTAGACATTTCTAACAACCCAAAGCGTGAAATACGACCCGTTTGAATACGAGCCCTATCTATCTTAAGAGCGTCACGTAAATGGTTCTCAACAGTACGCTGATTCTTGTTGGACATCATATCGATAAAATCGATAACAAATAGACCACCTAAATCGCGTAATCTAAGTTGGCGAGCAATTTCATCGGCAGCTTCTAAATTTGTATTAAGAGCTGTTTCTTCAATATCACTACCTTTAGTAGCACGAGCAGAGTTGATATCAACCGATGTTAAAGCTTCAGTATGATCGATAACCAATGATCCACCTGAAGGCAAAGACACTTCGCGACAATAGGCTACTTCAATTTGAGATTCAATCTGATAGCGACTGAATAAAGGCACGGCATCTTGATATAATTTCGCTTTAGGCAAGAAATGCGGCATCACTTGTTTTAGAAAATCTTGAACTAAGGAAAATGATTCAGCATTATCAATCAAAATCTCATCAATATTGCCACGTAAGTGATCACGCAAAGCGCGAATAATGACATTACTTTCTTGAAAGACTAAAAAGGGGGCTTTTTGCTCATTCGATGAACGATCAATAGCTTCCCACAATTGCAATAGATAATTTAAATCCCACTGCAATTCTTCAGCATTTTTACCACAACCGGCTGTTCTGACGATCAGACCCATCGTTTCAGGTATTTCCAATGAAGCCATGACTTCACGCAAATCACTGCGAGTTTCGCCTTCAATACGCCGTGATATGCCACCTGCTTTAGGATTATTAGGCATCAACACCAAATAGGTACCTGCCAAACTAATATAGGTCGTTAACGCTGCTCCCTTATTGCCACGCTCTTCTTTTTCAATTTGAACAAGAATTTCCTGACCTTCTTTGATCAGATCTTTGATAGCAGGTCTACGTCCATCAGTCTCAGCGCCTTCTTGGAGCTGACGATACAGTGGAGATATTTCCTTAAAAGGCAAAAAGCCGTGTTTATCAGCACCGTAGTTTATGAAAGCGGCTTCTAAACTAGGCTCTACTCGAGTAATAATACCTTTATAAATATTAGATTTTTTTTGTTCTTTTGACGGCACTTCTATATCAAAATCATATAGTTTTTGACCGTCTACCAAAGCAACTCGCAGTTCTTCAGCCTGCGTAGCGTTGATAAGCATTCTTTTCATTTTATATCCTTGTTGTTTCCTGCTCCATTGTCAGACTTTACTGAACCAGACTGGTTGGGTTAGCGCCTCAAGCATTTATCATTATATAAACGCGATGCGATATTGCTAACGGTAATACAATCAGCTTAGTTGATACGGCCTTATACTCCATCACCCACGTCATCTTTCTACTATTTTAGCTCAACAAAAAGCCATAGCTTGGACGCGAGACAGATGCTAAGTTTATGTTTCTCAGTCTTAGTTGGTAAATTCTGCTTTAAACAGGTGTTAATAAATCGTGCGTCTAGGGTCGTACGATGAACCCGAAAATCTTATAATGAATCGTTAAGCACATGCGTGTTATTTTAATCGTCATTAAGTCGCTCTAAATCAGTTTCAAAACCGAAAGCTGTAGAGCTTAAAGTCTGTTTTCCTTAAAAACTTGCCTAATATAACAACCTTATGCCCTTTCATCAATTTTAAAGCATCAAACATCCTAAATACTGGTATTATTTGCAGCATGAATATACAAGAAAATGAGCCACCAAAAGTCGTCTACGTCGAAATTACTGAAGATAATTGCGATCAAAGACTTGATAATTTTTTAATTGCCCGCCTAAAAGGTGTACCTAAAAGCCATATTTACCGCATAGTCCGAAAAGGCGAGGTTAGAGTCAATAAAGGACGAGTCGATGTAAAATACCGTCTAGTTGCTGGAGATATTGTCCGAGTACCTCCCGTTAGGATTGCTGAACGCAGCGAAGAAACTTATGTACCACAAGGATTGCAGGCCGCCTTACAAGAGGGCGTTCTCTATGAAGATGAAGGTTTTATTATCATTAACAAACCTGCAGGCTTTGCCGTTCATGGCGGCAGTGGCGTCAGCTCCGGAATTATTGAAGGTTTCCGCCAACTTAGGCCAGAGGCCCGCTTTTTAGAACTCGTCCACCGCCTTGATAAAGACACCTCGGGTTGCTTATTAATCGCAAAAAAACGTAGCGCCTTACGATTATTACAAGAACTATTTAGAAATAGCCAGATACAAAAAACTTATCAAGCCTTGCTATCAGGCCAATGGAATAGAAAAAAATTAATCGTCACAGCACCGTTATTAAAAAACGTGAGCGTAGGTGGTGAGCGCATTGTAGTCATTAGCCCTTCTGGCAAACCAGCTGAAACACTATTTCGTCGCATACAGTTATTTTCGAATGCCACTTTGGTTGAAGCCTCACCAAAAACAGGACGTACGCATCAAATTCGCGTCCATGCAGCAAGTCTAGGTCATCCGATAATCGGCGACGACCGCTATGGCGTCGATGAAGTCAACAAAACATTTAAAACAAAAGGCTATAAACGCATGTTTTTACATGCCAAAACATTAAACTTTCAGCACCCTGTTACGGGGGAACTGATATCTATTTCAGCGCCCTTACCGGCCCAACTGGAAAACCTACTGAAAAATGAAGAAACGATTTGATTTAATCATCTTTGATTGGGATGGCACTCTAATTAATTCAATAGACTGGATCGTACATTGCTTGCAACAGGCTGCAATTGATTGTGCCTGCCCTCCACCCGAAACTCAGGCAGCAAAAAATGTCATTGGCCTAAGCATCAATAAAGCCATGCACAGCCTATTTCCTGAAATTGACGAACAAAGACTTAAGCAATTAATTAGCAGCTACAGCAAGAACTATTTCTCCAAAGCTATGAACCGTGATGATTTATTTCCAGGTGTGTATAGCATGTTGATTAAATTGAAGGATCAAGGCTATCAACTTGCAGTCGCAACAGGTAAAACAAGAGCAGAATTAATAGAGGTCTTAGAGGCAACAGGAACTGAACACTTATTTTGTGTTACTCGCTGCGCCGAGGAAACCGCCTCCAAGCCAGATCCGCTAATGCTACACGAAATCATTTCCCATACCCAAGCAGCCAAAGAACGCGTTTTAATGGTGGGTGACTCTATACACGACTTGCAAATGGCGGTTAATGCCTCGATCTCATCGATCGCAGTCAGTTGTGGCGCAAACTCTGCTTCAAGTTTGCAAGCTTATCAGCCACTATTGTGCTTAGAACAACCCACCGAATTACTTAATTTCATATAAGGTTAATCAGTCATGGAAAAACGATACGACGATTTAAAGCAAACACATGCCGCTAAAGAAACAGGCTGGGAACGAGACGTTATTGAAAAACTAGCACTAGCGGCCATAACTGAACAAACCCGTGCCAGACGCTGGAGCGTTTTCTTTAAATCATTAGTTTTTTGTTACTTAACGATTATTCTGGGCATCTCTTTATATCCTGTTCTTAAAAAAGATATGGGTATTGACAGTAAAGAGCATACCGCAGTCATCGATGTCATAGGTCCGATTGCAGAAGATAAAGATGCCAATGCTGCTAGCATCATAGAAAGCCTAAGAAATGCCGTAAAAGACAAGCAAACCAAAGGCATTATTCTGCACTCAAACTCACCGGGTGGCAGTCCAGTACAATCGGCCTACGTTTATGAAGAAATTAGATCTATAAAAAAAGAACATCCCGAACTACCTATTTATGCAGTCGTCAGCGACATTTGTGCATCGGGCTGTTATTACATTGCTTCAGCTACCGATAAAATATTCGTTAATCCTTCCAGCCTTATTGGCTCTATTGGCGTATTAATGGATGGCTTTGGGTTTGTTGATATTATGCAAAAATTAGGCGTAGAGCGTCGTTTATTAACGGCTGGTGCGCACAAAGCCATGCTAGATCCTTTTTCGCCACCGAAAACCGATGAAACCAAATACATGCAGGGCTTATTGGATCAAGTTCATCAACAATTCATCAACGCTGTTAAAGCAGGTCGTGGTGATAGACTAATAGAATCACCTGATATGTTTTCAGGTTTAGTTTGGACGGGTGAAGCGGGTGTGAACAATGGCATTGCCGATGCTTTTGGCACCGAAGACCAGGTCGCCAAAGACATTATTGGCGCCGAAAAACGCGTCGAATTTACTAAACAAAGTCGCTTTTTGGACAAAATAGCTGACAAACTAGGCACTTCTTTTGGACATGCTATAGGTGCAATGTTACAAGGCACTCTTTTACACTAAGCTTTTAAGTTGCATAAAGGCATAAAAACTAAACAAATAGAAGCTAATTTAGGGTCGTTTATAAATTACACTTATAGCTTATCATTTGACTGCTGGCCATTGAAAAATGGATGCAGAACCTTTATCAATATTAGCTTTTCTTTTACTTGAGCCAAGAAAACAATCTAGCACTATAAGTAGTCATCGTAACAATGACTACTTATACAGGTCGGTTATTACTAACTCCATAAAAGCAACGTAACTTTAACTTTAAAGATCAACTTTTATTAAAAGCTAAGCCATCATTTTTGCGCACAGCGATTACCATCAACTGCTGACCTACTTCCGTGTAACAGTAACCTTTTACCATAAGGCGGCAACCCTATAAAATTGAATTTGTTTTAGCTTCGCTCTGAATGACAGACGTTATTTTGTAGTTGTTTAGTTGCATTATTCTTGCAGTTGCGAAGGATAAGAAGAACAAAGTGAAGCCCATCAAACGCATGTGACATGATGGGTTTCGCTAACGAGACTGTGAAAGTATTATGAATTCAGCTTCCCCCTTTGTAAAAGGGGGATCGAGGGGGATTTTATTAAGTCATAGGTTATTGAAATTTAATAATAATTTTTAATAGATCAAATCTCCCCTAACCCCTCTTTGCTAAAGAGGGGAATAAAAAGAATACTTTCACAGTCGCTAACAGCTCTACCCATCCTACGCAACTATGTTAAACGGAGCATAATTTTCGATCCTAAAATATAATAATGAAACATTTCCGTATGCATGTGTTAGGTTGAGAACAGACCCCATTGGTTTTACAACTTTGAGCGAACCAATGATTTCAATTCAGATTTCCTCGCCGCAGAAACAATAGTGATAAACCGTAGTACGTACCCTATTATGTTGTTATTAATTGATGAGAATACTTACCGCGATACCGAACTACCCTCACTAAAAAATCTAGTAGCAGCCGTTTTTAGATTTGAACACGCCGATAACCTTGCAGTCACGCAAGATCTAATTAGTTTATTAATAGATTGGTTGGGCGATAGACCTGATTTGCGACGCATGTTTTCCTTGTGGATACGCGCCACCTTGATGAGAAAGAAAAACTACGCTATCTTATTATCCCAAGTAGATGATTTACAGAAAATAAAGATCATGTTATCAGAACGATTAGAACAATGGGCGCTGGCCTATATAGCGGCAGGTAAAGAAGAGGGCAAGCAAGAAGTTGAAATGTTAGCATTACAAAAGCTACTTTCTAAACACTTTGGCGCGATACCTTTGACATAACTCGCTTAATATCAAACGCACCACTAGAGCTAATTGAACGTTGGTTTGATCTAGCTATCGACGCCCAACAATTATCTGATGTTTTCAATGACAATTAATGACTAACATCAGCCGATTTAAAACTCATACTATTACAAAGTCTTCGTGTTAATCTAATTCAACTTAATTTATTGCAAGCTTAAAAGCATTGGAAATTATCAGCCCAAGGATCATTATGACACAGACAATAGGCTATGCCGCTCTTCAACAAGATGCACCACTCACTGCATTTAGCTTTGAACGTCGCGAACTTCGTGCTACTGATGTTCAAATAGAGATACTTTACTGTGGCGTCTGCCATTCTGATATACATCAAGCACGCAACGAATGGGGCGGTTCAACCTTCCCCATCGTACCTGGACATGAAATTATCGGCAAAGTGACTAAAATAGGTGATGCGGTCACCGGCTTTAAAATAGGTGATAGTGTTGGCGTTGGCTGCATGGTCGATTCTTGCAGAACTTGCCCTGATTGCCACGATCATCAGGAACAATTTTGCAATCAAGCCTCTTTTACTTATAACAGCCCTGAAAAACAAACCGGTGTTAATAATTACGGCGGTTACTCTAAACAGATTGTGGTTAACCATGATTTTGTATTACACATTTCAGACAAGCTTGATCTTGCTAAGACTGCACCTTTGTTATGTGCAGGCATTACCACCTATTCACCTTTAAAGCATTGGAATATTGGTAAAGGCGATAAAGTTGGCATTGTTGGTTTAGGTGGACTGGGTCACATGGGCATTAAGTTTGCCCATGCCTTTGGTGCGCATGTAGTTCTTTTTACTACAACACCCGCTAAAGCAGAAGATGCAAAAAGACTCGGAGCTGATGAAGTAGTGATTTCTTCCAATACAGAGGAAATGCAAGCACACCAAGGTAGCTTTAACTTTATTCTAAACACTGTTGCTGCACCGCATAATTTAGACGACTACACGCTATTACTTAAACGTGATGGTATTCTTTGCTTAGTAGGCGTACCGGATCAACCACACCCCTCACCTTCGGTCGGCCCTTTAATCTTTAAACGTCGCAGTATTGTGGGTTCTTTAATCGGTGGCATCAAAGAAACGCAAGAGATGTTAGATTTCTGTGCGGAACATGACATAAGCTCAGATATCGAAATCATTCCCATGCAAAAAATTAATGAAGCTTATACACGGGTCTTAAAGAGTGATGTTAAATACCGATTTGTGATTGATTTATCGAGTTTGGAAGCAGTTTAATCAAGTAGCACGGGGGTTATGTAGGCCGGAATAAGACCATCCAAGCGCAGCGCGTGATGGCGTTTCCGGCAGAGGAAAGACATCTTTGCTGGAAACACTTTACTCGCTTACGCAAGTAAAGCCTTATTCCGGCCTACGGTTATTTAGAGTGGGCAAAAAAGCGCTGTCCACCCTACAAGTCAGCCCCTAAACCATTAATCCCGGCCATTATCAATCAACTCAGCATAACCGTCTTTATAACTAGGGTAGCTAAACAGATAGCCTAAGGCTTTTAAACGCTGATTATTACAACGCTTATTCATATCCGCCTTTGGCTGCATTACTTTAGGCGATGGTAATGAAGTATGCATACGTTCTGCCAACCAAGACATGACTTCCCAGGTCGTCGCTGGATCATCATCACTGGCTACATAACACGATTTTAAAGCTTTTCCTGCTAGGCGGCATTCTAGTAAAAACACTAATACGCCTACACAATCAGTTTGATGAATACGGTTAGTATAATATGGGGGATCTTGCTGTATAGCGGACACTTGTCTGGCCATTCTTAACAAATACTCACGTCCTGGCCCATAGATTCCAGAAAAGCGCACAATCACATGATTTGCATTTAAATCCATCAAGCTCTGCTCGGCTAGCCTAATGAGTTGGCTAGTTGCGTTTACTGGGCAGGTGATCGATTTTTCATCCACCCATTCACCTTGCGTTTGCCCATAAACACTGGTTGATGATATAAAAAACCACGGCGGAGTCTTTTCTGCTTGTGAGAAATGCGCTAATAGATTATTAATCCCTGCATTATAAATAGCTTCATAACTTTCTTGGTTACGACCATCAGGCGAGACAATAAAATACACAAAATCGAAATCTAGGGACAAAGCTTTGAGTGAATCACTAGAACTTATATCTGCCTTAAAATAAGCTATGCCTGCGGCAATATCATTGACAGGGGGATTTCTTTTCAGCCCAACGACTTGATGACCTTTAGTCATTAAAACTTCTGCAAGCTCAGTTCCAATAGAGCCGCAGCCTATGATTAAGATTTTTGCCATGTAGGTAATGTAGGTAAAAGCTATAAAAAGATATGTCCTTAACAGAGTAATGTACGAGATCTTATCGCTCCAGCGATAGGTAAAGCAGATCGTCACTGCCCACTGTTAAGAAATACTTAAACTCATTATTCTGGCCTACACAGGGCTCCTGAGCCGGAAACGTCACCAGAGACTGAGCTTGGGTGGACTTATATTCACGGTGGGTAGTATCGATGTATTTAATGAATCCCAAGCACTTACTATCTATTTGAACTTCTTAAATGATTGTTGTTTTAAGCTATAGAGCCAAAGGCTAATCTTCAGTTAATGACTCGGCCTTTAGCACTTTTATCTTTCGGGTTGTAGGAATCATCAATTTTGCAAACTTACGATTTTTAAACCAAACAGCTAGTCTAAAGGCCAATAACAAAGTCAATATGAGCAAATAAAACAAAGGCTCTGCCATATTCCCTTTAAGTTGCCAATAATAATGAATAATAACGGCTATAGAAGCTATATAAATATAGCGGTGCAACTTTTTCCAATTTTTACCCAGCTTTTTTACCATTATCAATGGCGTAGTTATTGCCAATAAAAATATTAGCAAAAAAGCTATTAAACCAAACCAGATATAAGAACTTTCAATAATATCCCTAGTAATCGCACTCCATACCAAGCCTTGGTCCATCCATAAATAAACTAAGACATGCAAACTCGCATAAAAGAAAGCGTATAGACCTAACATTTTTCGATATTGTGACATACCGCGCCATTGGGTCACCGTTTGTAAGGGGGTAATACACAAGGTTAGCCATAACAAACGCAAAGACCAATCGCCTAAGCGGATGTGCAACGATAAGATAGGATCGACACCTAAATTACCGAAGAGCATATCGATAATTATGCCTAATAACGGCAATAAACAAATGCTAAAGCATAACGTATACGGCTTTATATTACGCAAAACCATCAGAAGAAATGCCGTAAATCCATGCCGCTATACAATGCAGCAACTTCATCAGCGTAGCCATTAAATAACTCTGTTTTTCGACGCGGTGTAAAATATCCAGCACCTAAAACGCGTTCGCTACTTTGACTCCAACGAGGATGTGGAACATCTGGATTGACATTGGCGTAAAAACCATAATCGTTAGGAGCCGCTTTGCTCCAAGTACTTAAAGGCGCTCTTTTAAGCAGCTCAATCTTTACTATGGCTTTAATACTTTTAAAGCCATATTTCCAAGGCACTACTAACCTTAAAGGTGCACCATTTTGTTTAGGCAAAGCCTCACCGTACATACCGGATGCCAAAATAGTCAAAGGATGCATCGCTTCATCGATTCGTAACCCTTCTACATAAGGCCATTCCAG
Organism: uncultured Methylococcaceae bacterium; assembly: GCA_903934035.1. GTDB lineage: Bacteria > Pseudomonadota > Gammaproteobacteria > Methylococcales > Methylomonadaceae > Methylobacter_C. The sequence continues at coordinate 13,889 of CAIZMK010000087.1, read as the reverse complement.
CATACTATTTACTGCTTGATTAGGCATACTCTTAGAATCTTGCAAGGTGGTAAATTTCACAAATTGAGCACTGGACAAAGGCTTAACTTTTTTTAATAAATTAGCTAAGGGAAAGCCCATCCAAGGCACCACCATAGACCAACCTTCAACACAGCGAAATCTGTAGATATATTCTTGTAGAGTTTGCTGAGTTAAAATATCTTCTAAATGATAAGTGCCCGGCTTCTCAACTTCCCCTGTAATTTCTACCGACCAAGGATCAATAGGTAATGCTTGCGCCAGGGTAGTTGCATCTGTTTTGTTATAAGTGAACTCATAATAATTAGTATGGTTTTTAACTATCTCTGCTGAAGTGGCCGTTAAAGATGCTTTGGGCTGATAGCCTTTAGTCACATCCTGCCATTTGGCTTCATTAGCAATCGATAAACCTGAATAGATTCCTGAACCCGTTATTCCTAACGCTAACATAGCCTTAATTAACTGGCGACGTTGCTTAAAAACTAAAGGATCAGTAATTTCAGAACCAAGAATACTTTTATGAGTTTTGATGATCATTTTTTCTTACCTTTTGGAATCCATCCTAGAAGTTTTCTTAACTTAACTTCAGTGATAAAAGCCAAAGAGAATAATTGAATGAAGTTATCAGCATTAATGATATCTAAACCAATTTGTTCTGGCACCAATTCCTTACGAGTACCAAACATTCGATCCCATAATGAAAAAACGATGCCATAGTTACTATCATGTTCAGAACGTTTTTTGGAATGATGTGTTCTATGTAATGAAGGTGTGATGAATACATTTGAAATTAAATCTTCATTAGGTACTCGGATATTAGCGTGATGAAATAATATGAAGAATAATTCAACAATTTCAATAGATAATACCACATAGGCATCCACACCAATCACAACTACAAATACGCATTTGTAGACTATTTCTATCAGTAAATCAAAGACATGAAATCTAAAACCAGTAGAAACATTAAAACCCTTATCACTGTGATGGACTTTATGAAATCTCCACAAATATTCAGATTTATGACTGACTAAATGCCACAGATAAATGGCCAAATCAAAAAAAGCAAATGCTAACAGCCATTTAATAGGCCCATTTTCCATACCACTCAATAAGCCATGGGTAGCAAATTGCTGAGCAACTAAGAATAATGAAGAAGCACGCAAGGTACTCAATATTAAATTGTTAACCAAGAATGCTGTTGTATTGGTAACAAAAGACTCTTTGAAAATTTTAGCCGGAAACGCTCTAAAAGGATGGCGTTTCTCCATAATTACCAACACTATAAAAGCAATGATTGCCAGACCAAATAGAGCCTCATTGAAATAGAGACCGCCGTTAGTACTTACAGTTTCTGTCGCATTCATAACGTTTATTTGGGGCTCATTGCTTCTATTAAGGAATTGAGTTCTTTAATTTCATTACTAGCATCGACTTGTTCAGTAATATCAAATTGGACGCCAAGATAATAAATAACTCTATGTTTTTTATCAAATAACGGAGTTATTTTTAAACGATTATGAAATAAAGTCCCATCTTTTTTATAATTTCTAAGAGTCACTTCCACACTTTCAGAATTTTTCATCGCTTCAGAAATTATTTGTCGTGCATCTTGTTCTCTATCTTCGCCTTGCATAAAACGGCAGTTGAAACCGATTATATCTTCTTGACCATAACCTGTTAAACGCTCAAAGGCTTTATTAGCATAAACAATAGGTGCATCTTCCATATCTGGATCAGCTAAGGTGACACCATTAACACACTCATCTAAAATAGCTGATAAAACTTGTGGAATTAATCCGGTATCTTTTTCAACAATAAAAGGCATATTTTTCTCCAATTCTTACAATTTAGTCATAGGACTAGCTTAATGGGCTCAAGAGAGCATCAAATTTTTTATATTTTCTACAGTATTTTCAGCGCCATCTTCGATAGAGGCACGAATCAACTTTTGAAAAGGTCGCATAAAAACTTCTATCTCAGATAATTCAAAACAAAAAGTTAATTCCGTAATATCTAAATCTTCCGACTGAAGAAAATAAGAATGTTTATAAGGCTCACCTATACCTTTAAAAATTAATTGTACAACAGGCTGATATTCAGTAATCTCGAATACTGATTCAACTAGGGCACCTTGATCTTCTCTAACTTGTTTTGTTTTAGCCCCGACAAAGAGTTGATCGCCGTCTAAAGGCTGTAATTCCACAACTTCTGGCGCCCATTTTGGATAATTCTCATAAAATCGTTCACCAATAAAGGAAAAAACATCAGCGATAGATCTATTAATTTTTATTGAAGCTTCACCTGATATGGGTGCAGAGGAATCAAAAGAAAATTTAATTGGCATTGCGATACATCTCCCGGTTGAGGGTAACTCAACATAAATTCGCCTTTATTAAATTATCTGTTTTATTACAGACACTGACGATTATAATTATGAAATCTAAATAAAAAGTTTAAACCAACAAGAGGCACAGCCTCTAATCTAGCGGATCGCACAATAACACCATCACAAACATTTTCACAAGCATTATTTATTGGCTTTCTGCTAATCAACGATCTCTCAACATAACCGAAAAATTAATTACATATTGCTTACTATTGTTGAGGTACTAATTTCTCATTCAACATACCGTTACTTTGAAAATATGCAAATAATGATTAACAAAGTCAATTAGTAATCGCCTTAAACCCTTGCGGGATTAATAGACCATCCCAGTCTCAGCACTGTCCACAATTAAGCTTTGATAAGGCCACCTTAAAGTAGCGCGTGGGATGTTTATGCACAGCTCATGTCGCCGATGCCGGAAACGCTTTTCTCGCTTATGCTCGAAAAGCCTTATTCCGGCCTACAATTAAGTTCAAATATTTCTTAAAGAGAGCTTCAGTATAATTAAGCACTCGCCTCTCTTGATTATGAGAGATGCGAGTGATTAACTTGAATTAACTGTATACCCTAGCTATCAACTTACTGAAAGTAGTGTTTTTTAATTCAACTTAGTAGATAGGATTAGATGGAAATTATTTGGCTTGGCATTGTGTGATAGCTTCATTCCAGGCAGTCCCAGCATGAACTTGTTTCTTGAAGCATTCAATTGTTTGCTCAGAATCATTTGTACCTGAACATAAATTGACTGCATTTTCCCATTCCCATTTATCACCTTCTCCCCATTTAACATGACCACTCATAACTTTTTTAAAGCATTCGCCTGGTTCTTTGGGGCTTGAAGTACCTTTACATAGTTTCTCAATGTTTTTCTGTTCCCATTTTGCGTGGCCGTTATTGTCCCAAGAGATTTTTTCTTGAATGTGACTAGCACAGGCAGCTGTTTCATTGGGATTAGCCGAAACAGGACTAATTTGTAAAGCGGCTAGGAAGCCTAACAATGAAGTAAATTTTATAACCGTTTTTTTATTTAATACATACATTACCTTCTCCTCGTTATTATTATTAGATGTTTGATCTTATTGCAAAAATAACCAACTGCGAAACTAGGTTATCATGATAAATCACATTGTCAATTAAAAGAATTATAATTTTTAAGAGTTATTTAAAGAAAACATTAACAATGCTCTTCGTGTATAAAATCACATTTATTTCGACATGGAGTGGTCTTTTTTAAAACACAAAGATAGGTCATGACACAGCACCTAGCCACAATATTAAATTGCTAAATTTATTTTTTGATGTATAGATACAAATCATAGATATGACCTCTATTGTCATATAAATTACGGAGATTAAAATATGCTTTTTGTAGCTGAAAAAGATTCTGGGGGGCTCATACCACGTTTATTAACTGACATTCTTGATGAATGTGTCAACGGAGTAGTACTTGCAGATCCAGATTTACCTGATGCCCCAATCGTCTATGCCAATAAAGCGTTTGAAAAACTAACGGGGTTTAGTCAAGAAGATACTATCGGTTTTAATTGTCGTTTTTTGCAAGCTGACGATCGAAATCAACAAGCGAGTCAACAAATATCAGCAGCGATGAAGAAACAGGAATCGATTGAGGTTATGCTGAGAAACTACAAAAAAGACGGCTCGCTATTTTACAATCGATTAAAAATCACCCCTTTGTTAGATAAAAAAAATCGGATTATTTACTATTTGGGTGTTCAACATGATGTGACTGAGCAAGTTGAAGCAGATAATCAAATAAGGGAGTTGAACGCGATTATCGCCATGTTATCCAAATAAATAGTAATTTATAAGATCAGTTTTTTACTCTGCTTAACATTACTAACAATTATGTTTTCGCCAAGCTATACAAACTGTACTTATACTGGAACATTAGTTAATACTTTAATAACAAAAAAAACGAGGAGAAGGGTCATGCAAAAAAGTCATAACATCGTGGTTTTAGAAAATGAAGAAACAAATGCTTTAGCCGTTGCACTTTATTGTTGGGGGCATGTGCCGTCAATTTTCAACAATATAGAAGATATTTTTGGATCAATTGCAACATCTCCTGATGTTGATGCAATCATTATTAATATTGAGCTTAACGCTGATGAAGCCAGTCGTTTGAATGAATTTCTTCATAAGTCTTCATACCCTTGTCTAGTTCTTGATACTTCAATCAACCGTAATTTATCACAGGATGGAGTTGATTATTTAAGCTCTAAAACAGATATTAAAAAGTTAGTTTCCTGGTTGGACAATATAAACAAACCTGAACGCGTATTCGAAGAAAAAAACCCCTTGTTTACTTTAATTTACGGTAGCCATGCTGTAGGTGAAACTAAAGCTTCTGATGTAATAGATATTTTAAAAGTAGCACGTAAAATTAATAAAGAACTTGAGATTACAGGTGTTCTACTCTACAACAAAGGTTGGTGGCTGCAAGTTTTAGAAGGTAATTTTAGTGCTGTTACCTCACTATTTTTTGATCATATACAAAAAGATAAACGCCATACAAATGTAACCTTACTTGTACTCGAACGAACAACTGAACGACATTTTGCTAACTGGGATATGGGATTTTATAGTACTCAGGATGAGCAAGATTCTAATTTATCATGGACGGATTTAGATACACATCCCGCAGGAGAATTCATTAAACAAAAATTAACCAATGCTCAAGAATATACCAAATATTTCATGAAATAAGGTTTTTAGCTCTATTTTAGAGCCTTGTATTTTAGAACTTGAATTCGGAACATGTCAAAATGTTAGTTAACTGTTGAGGACATTACTGCATCAAGCAATAGTTGGTGGAGATTTTGATGATTATATAGTCAAGAATTGAGCTAACTAGGCTTTTAATGCAATTGTTTTTCCCATAAGATTTTCAGGAATGAACTAACAAGAAGATATTGCACAATAATAGAGATACCCGCATTCGCAAGGCTCACGACTGCTCAGCAATAAAATAGCCTAAATCATTAAGTGCTCATTAACCACACGATGCTTTTCAGTAATTTTAACTAAATAGAAAAAATAGCTTAAACTATCGAACTTTTTACACAGAATTAAAAAGTTTTTCGCATTTAGCTGATTACACTATCAAAGGCCCTAAAACAACATGAGCGTAACCTTAAAACCAGTCATTCTCATCATAGACGACTCTCCTGACATTATTAATCTAATATCAGGATTACTCAGAAACTACTACAAGGTCAAATCGGCAATTAATGGCGAAAAAGGACTTGCAATTGCTCAGAGCGACAACAGCATCGACCTGATTTTACTCGACCTTATGATGCCTGGACTTTCTGGCTTCGAGGTTTGTAAACGACTTAAAGAAAATCCTATAACAGCCCATACCCCGATCATATTTTTAACCGCATTGTCTGATATTGAAGACGAGCAATTTGGTTTAGAATTAGGCGCGGTCGACTATATTTCTAAGCCGATCAGCCCGGCTATATTAATGGCACGTGTAAAAAATCATCTAAGGATCAAAGCTGCGAACGACTCCTTAAAAGACAAAAACCTTCAAGCCCATTTACGCCTAGATTTAATTCTTAATGCCACTGGCGAAGGTATCTACGGAATTGGCATTAACGGTGATTGTATTTTTATGAATGCATCAGCATTAACTATGCTGGGTTATGAGTCACAAGAAGAAGTTCTCGGCAAAAACAACCACCAACTCTTTCACTATGCCCATGCAAATGGCTCTGTTTATAACGCAGAACTTTGCCCGATATACAATGCCCTGCAAGGTCATTCAAATTCCTCGGATGAAACAGAGGTATTCTGGCGTAAAGACGGCACTAGTTTCCCAGTACAATACGAAGCACATCCGATCAAAAATAACGAGGAAATTATCGGCTGCGTAGTCAGCTTTATTGACATCACCGAACGCAAACAAAACGAAGCGCTACTTCTAGCAGCCAAAGAACGTGCTGAAAACTTAAGCAAAACTAAGTCACAATTTCTAGCTAATATGTCTCATGAAATTCGCACGCCCATGAGTGCCATCATAGGCTTTTCAGAACTGGCTTTGCTTTATGATATGCCGCAAAAAGTGAGCGATTATTTAAAAAACATCAATACCGCCTCAAATAATCTGATGGTCATCCTTAATGACATCTTAGATTTATCAAAACTCGAAGCAGGAAAAATGGGACTTAACCCGACCCCTTTTAATCTGCATGACTTGCGAACAACTCTCTATAATTTATTCATAAAAATTTCTCAAAGCAAAGGCTTAACTTTGAGCATAAACATAGAAAAGCAAGTGCCTGAACACCTAATCGGCGACCATTTTCGTTTAAGACAAGTACTCACTAATCTACTTGGCAATGCTATCAAATTTACCCAACAAGGTTCGATATCGCTCAACATTAGCTTACTAGAACTCGATGAGCAGCAAGCACGATTATTATTTGCCGTCACTGATACGGGTATTGGTATAGCCAAAGATCAACAAGATAAATTGTTTATGCCTTTTAGCCAAGTGGACGATGGTTATGCTAGAAAATTTGAAGGCACAGGTTTAGGCTTAGTCATCAGTCAAGACTTAGTCGCGTTGATGAAGAGTCAAATTAAAGTAGACAGCCAACTAGGGGAAGGCAGTTGTTTTAGCTTTGAGGTGCTACTGCCAACAACGCCTACATCGCAACTAACTAGCATTAAAGCACCACCAATCAACACCGCAACAGTTGATATGCGTATAGAAACAGAAGCCTTGAATGGCATTAAAATATTAGTCGTGGAAGATGATAGCTTCAACCAGAAGATCATTCATCAAGTGCTAAAACGTCAAGGAGCCAGCCTCATAGTATTGACTAATGATGGCTCTGAAGCCTTAAGTGCTTTAAAGAAACAGGATTTTGATGTGGTGTTAATGGATTTACACATGCCCATCATGAATGGCTATCAAGCCACTGCCGAGATTCGAAAAAATCCACACTATGCAAAGTTGCCCGTGATCGCTTTAAGTGCCAGCGTAACTGATGAAGAACGACAACACAGTCTCGCTGCAGGCATGAATGATTTTGTAGGTAAACCCATTAATGTAAATGAATTATTGTCTACCTTGAGTCAATGGCTAAACCGCTAATGCTTTGAAAACCGAGTTTGTTATTCTTTCGGTTTAGCGATCGAAACAAAGTTTAAATAAAGCGCCGTAGCTCTAAGTAATATATAAAGTTTTTTATAAGGGCGTTTGCAATACGCCCCTACGGTCTTCACCTCAATGTTATTAAGTGTAGGTTGGGTTAGACCCGACACAATCGTGGTGTCCCTTGTTAAGCATAGGTATCTACACAACTAGTGATCCCTGCAAGGTAACCACAGCAAGGGCTGTATAGAATTCAAAAGCTATTCCTTTGTAGGGGCGACAGATTCGCCCAATACATTCGTTAGTTAAAACGTGGTGAATCTGTCGCCCCTACAGTATGAGCCCCCAGTTTATGTATGCTCATGCCATATGAGCTGCCCAAATGATGCTGCTTTTTACTTGTATAGATACCTATGCTTGCTAAGCGGATAGTCCCTGTGAGTTACCTATAATCATTTTATAATAGCGTTTGCATTTTATTAGGGCGTATGCAATACGCCCCTACGGTCATTAGCTCATTATCATTGCTAGCAATGACATTGTCTTATGGAGATAGCTTTGCTCTATCATCGTAATAGTCAGTTAGGATATTCAAACCCTCTGTTCGGGTTAAAAATTATCCTTTATAAAATTGTTGCTATTATAGTAATCTATAACTTACAAACCCGTTGTTACGTTTTAGAGAAATAGCGTAGCGCTCAAAACTTAAAACCTTAAATCGACTTTACCCTCATCTTTCTAAATGAACGTAGCTAGTAGACAGCACTTATAGGAAACACCCTAATGGATCAAAAAATAAACCTAGAAGAACTCAAAGATAAATTTGTCATCACGGACACAGACTTTAAACTCATACGGGCTGCAGGTACATTGCTTGGCGATTTCCTACCCGAACTCATTGAAAAATGGTATGCATGGTTAGTCACACAAAAAGAATTTTCAATGTTTTTTGGCACAAATAGCAATAACTTAATGCAAATAAAAAAGCAACAACTTAGCTACTGGCAAAGTTTTTTTTCCGCTAATATCAATGAACAGTATGTAACCGATCGTTATCGTATCGGTGAAGTCCATGCCCGGATTGGTTTACCCAATGATATTTATTTTGCAGGTGTCTCTAAGGCTTTTCAACTGATAGCTGATGAACTTTGGAATATCAAGCCTATGCCTGCAAATATCGGTGACATCGCTAATGCAGTCACAAAACATTTCTTTCTTGACACTTACCTAGTCATGGACATTATTACTCATATCCATAATGCTCGTCTGGAAGAAAGCCATAAAACCATGATAGAAATGGCTACCCCTGTCACACCTATCTGGGAGGGCATTTTGCTATTACCGTTGCTTGGTATCTTAGATTCCAGTCGCGCCCAAGACATCATGAATAAGTCACTCTCTAAAATTGCTGAAGAACGTACCAAAGTTTTTATTTTAGATATTAGTGGCGTAGCTTCAGTTGATACCGCCGTAGCCAACCAATTAATTAAAATCACCAAAGCCACTCAATTAATGGGCTGTGAAGCTATTATTTCTGGAATATCACCTGCCATTGCTAGAACCATCATTGAACTGGGCGTAGATGTTGGGGAAATCAAATCAACATCCACACTACGTGACGCCTTTGAAATTGCTTTAAAATTGATCAAAGTGACTATTTCTTAATTAATCAATAACTGTAGCTACTATGAGCCTGGATTTATCTAAACACAGCGGCGTTTCCATGAGCCAAACAAATAATCGATTATCGATCATTTTGCAAGGCGACATCACCCCAGAAATGATTTCTGTATTAAATTCTGAGGTATTGGAAAATATAAAAGCCCAAAGAATTGCCCTAGTTATTTTTGATTTATCTGCAATCTCCATATTAGATTTAACGGAATTTAATGCCCTACATAGCATCGCACTCATGATTAAATTAATGGGCGCAGAAACCGTTTTCACTGGCTTTAATGCGGGGGTAGTAGCTTTTTTAATCTCAGCAGGAGCTGATATCTCAGGTATCAATACCGTCTCTGGACTTGATGATATAGACAGAGTTTTAAATAAGATAAAGGACATAGTCTGACCATGCTACAAGACAACGTTTGTTCTACTAACTGTCGCTTATTTATAAATGAACAAATAGACTTAAATATTGCAATTACCCATACCCTTAATTGGCAACCTTTAACAGGCGCCAACGCTGTGGATAAATCATTAATTGCTACTATTATTTCTGAACTAGCTAGCAACATTATTAAATATGCAAATCCGGGCTATATAGAACTACGCTCTTATGAATGGCCTGGCACTGTAGAAATTGAAGTGCTTGCAACAGATACAGGCCCTGGTATTGACAATGTAGAACAAGCCATGCAGGAGAATTTCAGTTCTAGCGGTACACTTGGCTTAGGCTTATCCGGTGTCAAACGCATTGCCGATGCTTTTGAAATACATTCTAACCTGGGTCATGGCACTTGTGTATTTGCAAGAAAAAACATCAAAGTTGATACTAAGATTCAAGTTTTATCGTCAACAAAGGCCTTCTATTCTTCAACCTCAGAAAGACTTGTAGAATTTAGAAATGCTAACTCGATCAAAGCATCGCCACTCATCAATTTTGAAATTGGTAATCGTACCCGCGCCTATCCAGGATATAGGGTCTCAGGGGACCAAGTATTAGCCATCCCGCTAGAGCAAGGTTATTTACTAAGTATTGTTGATGCTACCGGTCATGGCCCAGAAGCAAATAAGATGGCTTTACTGTTACTTAACGGTCTTAAGAAAATAGCGTCATCAAATCTTTCTAACCTAATGATTAAACTTGATCAACTCGCAAAAGGCACTATTGGTGCGGCAATGGGCTTAGCCTTTTTTGATCCTACTAAACAAATGGTCACTTATGCTGGCATAGGTAATACCAATCTTATCGTATTTAACGATAAAAAATGGCGAGGGGTTTCTCGTGATGGCATACTCGGACAACGCCTACCTAGCTATACTGAACAATCAACTCACTTTAATCCGGGAGATATGGCTATTATGTTCACTGATGGCTTATCTGAATCATTAATTAAAAAAGAAGCCCTTAAGCTTCGTTTTCTGGATGCTAATACTATCGCCTATCGCCTAGTAGATCTTCTGGGCAAAACTCACGATGATGCTTCTTGCATAGTAATAAAATGGAACAAATAGACTTTTTAGGTCAAATTAATTTGACCAATGACGCTTCCCTGTTTGATACGCGAAATAAAGTTCGTGAACTGGCGAACTTACTCAAACTGGATTTAATAACAAGCACACGTTTGGTCTCAGAGATTTCAGAGCTGTGTCGTTGGCTTAGAAAGGCCGGAAATAAACCGTTATTAGAATTATGGATAGCTCCCAAAAATAGTAATAGCCTCCAGTTGCAATGTGCTTTTTCAGCGATAGGATCAGATCCCAACATAGAAACCTTAACTAGTATTTCTTTGGGGAGACTTTCTTCAGAACTAATCATTGAAAATTTTATCTTTACACTAATGGTGAATTATCAATTCAATACCATAAACTTTAACGCTGAAATTTTTAATCAACTAAGCGACATCATCAATCATCACTCTCGTGAAGATTTGTTTTTAAACCTACAAGCTAAAAACCTAGAGCTTGATAAAGCCAAAACCATTGCCGAACAAGCTGCGCAATCGAAATCTGATTTTTTAGCTAACATGAGTCATGAAATTCGCACACCTATGAATGCGATTATTGGCATGACTAGCCTTGCACTTAAAACAGATCTCAATGCCCAACAACGTGGCTATATAGCACGTGTTAGCCGTGCCGCTGAAAATTTGTTGGGTATCATTAATGATATCCTAGACTTCTCCAAGATTGAAGCCGACAAAATGACCTTGGAGCAAACTCACTTCCAGCTTGATCATGTACTCGATAACTTAGTGAACTTAGTCGGTATCTATGCAGAAGAAAAGGGACTTGAGTTACTATTTAGTCAAGCTAAAAACTTACCTAATCATCTAATAGGTGATCCTCTTAGACTTGAACAAATTTTAGTCAATCTTAGTAATAATGCCATTAAATTTACCGACCAAGGTCAAATCATTATCGGCATAGAATCTGTTGCTGAAGACACTGAAGGCCTTACCTTACATTTTTGGGTACAAGATTCTGGCATAGGCATGACATCCGAACAATGCAACAAATTGTTTCAATCATTTAGTCAGGCAGACTCATCAACTACACGAAAATATGGCGGCTCTGGCTTAGGCCTTGCCATCACCAAGAAGCTAGTTGAACTCATGGATGGACATGTTTGGGTAGAAAGCGTACCTGACCAAGGTTCTACATTTCATTTTCATGCTCGCTTTGGTATTAACGACAGCGTTGAAATCAGCCCTATGCAGCTATGGGGCTCAAACGAACTTGAGGGTATACGTGCACTGGTTGTTGATGATAATCAGATGGCACTAGAAATCATGGCCTCAATGTTACAAGGACTAGGCTTAGTCGTTGATATCACAGACAATGGTCATCAAGCCCTAGAAATGTTAATGATCGCAGATAAACTGAGCTCACCTTATGAACTGCTTTATGTAGACTGGCGCATGCCTAACATGAATGGCATTGAAACCATTAAACGCACCGAAAATTTAAGTTTATCTAAACAACCCGCTTACATCATGGTAACTGCATTTAGTAGGGATGATGCACGTGAATCTGCAAAGAAACACGGTATTGATTTACAGGCTGTATTAATGAAACCCATCATTGCCAGCCATCTGCTTAGGAAGACCGTCAAGTCATTAGGCTATGAAGGCGCAGATGCAAAACTTTCAGATGACAAGAGTGATAACACTGAAAAAATGATGGCTTTGCTTAGAGGAGCCTATATTCTTTTAGTCGAAGATAATGAAATGAACCAAGAGCTCGCTATAGAGCTATTAAGCAGCGCTGACATTCGAATAAAGCTAGCCGAAAATGGCCAAGAAGCACTAGACATCCTAAATACTGGTGAGCAATTTGATGGCGTTTTGATGGATTGTCAAATGCCTATCATGGATGGTTTTACTGCGACTAGAGAAATTCGTAAAAATCCTGACTGGGCAAAGCTTCCGATTATAGCCATGACAGCTAATACAATGGCAGGCGATAAAGAAAAGGTCATAGCATCCGGCATGTTTGACCATATTGGAAAACCATTGCATCTTCAATCCATGTTTGAAACCATGGCTAAATGGATTAGGCCTGCTAAGCCTAGTGTTAATTTAGAGCCTAAAGTAGCCGAGCATCCAGAAAAAACCTCAGCAGAACTAACTTTACCCGAGACATTACCGGGCATCAATATGAAAACGGGGCTGGCAACCACGATGAACAACATAAAGCTTTATCATCGACAACTCGTTATGTTTAACGATGGACAAGCTAATTTTGCAGAGTTATTTACATTAGCGGCTAGCAGTGATGACCCTGCAGCCCAAGCTCGTACCGCACATACCTTAAAAGGCACCGCTGGAAACATTGGTGCAAATGCACTTTATGCGGCAGCCGCTAAACTTGAAACTGCTTGTCATAAAGGCAGTAACCAAGACATTATTTTAGACCTTTTAGCATTGACTGTAATTGAGCTTGATATTGTGATTAAAGGTTTAGCATCGTTGGTCTCAGAAAATTCATCAACAAAAACAACGGATCCCATATCGGATAAAGCCTTTAAAAAACTCACCCAACAACTAAAAGATCTCCTAGAAGATGACGACACCAGTGCTGGTGAAGTATTAGAAGAACTATTGCAAAGTTCCCATGGAACAACTATTGACCCACTATTAAAAGAAATCCAACAAGCTGTAGGTGGTTTTGATTTTGATAGTGCATTAGAGCTGATGAAAAAATTACCACTATAACCTTCATTAATAAACCGACACTCTTATAAGATGCGCTAAACGGCAGTGAAGCGCATCGGAGTATGATGTCCGCGTCACTTTGTTTCACCATCCTATCGAATTGTAAAACTCTCGTCACAGTACCGATTTATAATTGGCTTTATTGATTGCATTATTAACCGACGCTTTTTTTCTAGTCGATTAAACACTTCATTCGTCGAATTCAACTTGTATAAGAATCAATAAAGCACTTAGCACGTAGGACGGGATTACAAACCCCGACCGGCAAAGGCGTAACTCGACAAAATGGCCTACGAAATGTCGGGTTACGCTATCGAGACTGTGAAAGTATTATGAATTTAGCTTCCCCCTTTGTAAAAGGGGGATCGAGGGGGATTTTATTAAGTCATAGGTTATTGATATTTAATAATAATTTTTTAATAGATCAAATCTCCCCTGGCCCCTCTTTGCTAAAGAGGGGAATAAAAAGAAT
>CAIZMK010000086.1 GCA_903934035.1 uncultured Methylococcaceae bacterium | reverse complement strand
TATTAGGGCGTATGCAATACGCCCCTACGATCTTCACCGCAATGTTATCGTTCTTGCGTGGGAATGCTAACAATTATTTGTGTAGATATCTATGTGGCTAAAGAGGGGAAATAAAAAGAATACTTTCACGGTCTCGATAGCGTAACCAGATATTTCGTAAGCAATTTTTTCGGGTTTCGCTATCGCTAACCCGATTTACGAAACTGCATAACATCAATTAATAATTATAAATAGAGGGAATGCTATGAGTTTGTCGTCACCTTGCCTTTGTGGGTCTAAGCTTGAATATCAACAATGCTGCGAGTCCTTTCATTCAGGTAAGACTTATCCATCAACAGCTTTAGCCTTGATGCGCTCACGTTATACTGCTTATGTATTGCGAAATGTGGCTTATCTACAAGAGACTTGGGATCTTACAAAACGGCCAGCAGCGATAGATTTCTCAAAGGAAAACATTACTTGGTTACGTTTGGAAATTGTCGAGTTCAAAAAGGGTGGAATCGCTGATAACAAGGGCCTTGTTACTTTTAAAGCCTTTTATTTGCAAGAGGGTATTGAATGTGTCATGAATGAGATTAGTCGATTTACCAAAACCAATGGTCGTTGGTTTTATCTTGATGGTGTTATTAAGTCCATGGGAGCCATCAATTTACAGACTAATCAAGGAAAGAATGCGGCCTGTTCTTGTGGTAGTGGTAAAAAATTTAAGCGTTGCTGCGGTGCTGCTTAATTTTTTTTGAGCATTAATTTAAGTATAGGCTGACAACATTGTTCAATCTCTGCACATCTGTAATACAATAGCTGTCTTTGTTTCCTAAATTCAGAAGCAATCAAAAACATTACGCCTACCTCTAGTTTAAATAAATAAATAAACAAGCAGTGTAGTGACGGTATTTTAAAATTATAAGAGAGTGGGGCAGTTTTATGTGTTGGAGTGGTGAAGCGTCGGGCGTTTTAGCCGTCGCAGGTCTTAGTACCGCAGCGTATGTTGCGCTTAAGCAGGGTGAATCTAAAGAACTTTGGATTCCATTAACTTATTTTGCTTTAATGGAGTTATTGCAAGCTGCAACTTACGTTTATATTGATTTATGTGATAATCCAAACAATCAAATATTAACCTTATTAGGTTATCTACATGTCGCTTTTCAGCCATTTTTTGTCAATATGGTGGCTATGTATTTTATTCCAGAAAGCGTTAAGCTGAAAATTCGTACAACAGTCTATACTATTTGTGCGATTGGCACAGTTGCTATGCTTATTAAGATGTATCCTTTTGCTTGGGCTGGGAATTGTCATATAGGTGTGGAAGGTTTTTGTGGTCCTAGTGTATGCTCAACCTCTGGTTCTTGGCATATTGCTTGGCAAATGCCATTAAATGGCCTAATGTCTGATCCCGTTAAGTGGTTGTTTGGCTTTAATTGGGGTTTGCATGCCTTTACTTATATTTTGGTCGCTTTTTATATGCCATTAATCTACGGTTCATGGCGCTTTGTAGGATTTCATTATTTGATTGGCCCATTTATTTCAGATATAACAACGACTGATCCAAATGAATATGCCGCAGTATGGTGTTTATTCTCTATAGCACTGTGTGTTTCTGTTATAAAGACCCCAATAAGAAAGCATTTGCATGTAAAATCATGGCCTTTTTATAAAACTCAAATTAGCGACTCGCTGTAATCCTAAAAGTTAAAGGGTGTAAAGTGTTGCTTTACACCCTTTGATAAATACTAATTAGGCTATTGCCGCAGATAAAACTCTTTACCAGCTCCCTCAGGATTTTAGTTCACGCCTTATGTTATTAGTAGTTTCATTGATTACAAATTGGAAAACACAATGAATAGCTTTATTTTAAATGCTAATGACAGGCGACTTCGTTGTTTATTGAGTGCGTTTATATTCTTTTTATCAACGCCTATGCTAATGGCTGAGACTCAAAGCACTCAATCACCATCTTCTGTGTTAGATATTTTTTCTGGCAAAAAAGAACTGGAACCATCAATAGCAACCGAGCTTAACGCGGTCATTAATTTTAAATCCCATCCTTATTTAGCGCATGCTGATTTTACAAATCGAGCAGAAGATCTTGCTGATCTTTACAAAGCAGTTGATAACAAGTTGCTTTGGTTAGGAAATAACTTAGCCGAACAAAATATTCTACAAGTTATTGAGTTATTAGATGCTGTGGCTGATAACGGCTTAAATATTGCAAGTTATGATGCTAAGTTATTGCGCGAAAAGCTTCCTGCGGCCTTATTGCTCCCTGCAAGTGATTATAAGCAATTGGCGCTCTATGATACGGCCATTAGTTTGTCTTTATTGCGGTATTTACATGATTTGCATTATGGGAGAGTGAGTCCACAAGGCCTTAACTACAATCTTAAGTTAAGAGAAAAAAAGCTGATCGATTTGTCTTCGTTAATCAAAAATAGCTTGGCGACAGGGTCAATTAAACAATTACCCTCTTTAGTTGAACCTAAATTACAACAATATCAGAAACTGAAAGTCGCTTTAGCTTCATATAAACAAATAGCTCAAAAAACTGTAGATTTGCAATTACACACTGAAAAGTCTATTAATCCTGGAGAAAACTTTGCTCAGGTACAAGAGTTACAACGATTTCTAAGTGCTGTGGGTGATATGCAAGAGCTAAGTACTAATAAGTCATCGCAATACAGCGATAAAATCGTTAAGGGTGTTAAGAAGTTTCAGCAAGAGCATGGTTTGGGTGCTGATGGCGTTCTGGGTAAAGGAACCATTGATGCACTAAATGTGCCTTTAAAAGATAGAGTGACTCAAATTGAATTGGCTATGGAAAGGCTACGATGGCTTCCTGTTTTCAATTCTGGACCTTACATTATTGTTAATATCCCTTCTTATCAATTATGGGCCTATGATGATATAGATCAGCCTAATGCCAATATCACTAGCATGAGAGTGGTGGTTGGTAAAGCGTTTGATCATCAAACTCCTGTGTTAATGGCAGAAATGCGTTTTATTGATTTTATGCCTTATTGGAATGTGCCATACAATATCTTCAAAAATGAACTGTTACCTAAGTTGCAACAAAACCCTAGCTATTTAGAAAAAGAAAATATGGAGTTAGTTGCCACAT
Source organism: uncultured Methylococcaceae bacterium (assembly GCA_903934035.1). Lineage (GTDB taxonomy): Bacteria > Pseudomonadota > Gammaproteobacteria > Methylococcales > Methylomonadaceae > Methylobacter_C. The sequence continues at coordinate 4,295 of CAIZMK010000086.1, read as the reverse complement.
TCGCCAATGAATCTAAATCAGTCACTTTTAATAATTCATCTATTGAACAATTGAAGCAAGGTAATTTAAGAATTAGGCAGCGTCCTGGCAAACAAAATGCCCTAGGCAAAGTTAAATTCATGTTTCCTAATAAGGATGATGTTTATTTGCACGATACCCCTTCACGTTCTTTATTTGCTAAATCTCGAAGAGATTTAAGTCATGGTTGTGTTCGTGTTGCAAACCCTCAACTTTTAGCAGAATTTGCACTTAAAGACCAATGGAGCAAAGAAGACATTGAAGTCGCGTTGAGTGCGCCTAAAACTCAAAGAGTTGTATTAAAGAAATCAATTCCTGTGTTGTTTTTTTATAGCACCGCTTACTTTGATCCTAATAGTGACTTAGTGCTTTATGCTGATATCTATGGCAACGATGCAATTTTATTAGACGCTCTTAAAAACACTGATGATTTATCCGATCAGTCTATTTTTGTTACTAACAACTCTCCTTCATGATTTTTTGGTTTGATGCGGCTGTTTGCTGCCGCTAAACTACACAACACTTTTAGATTTTCTCTGAAAGCACAAGCTTCCCAGTGAAAGCAGACGTTTCTCAGTGAAAGCAGTTGTTTCCCCGTGAAAGCAGACGTTTCCCAGTGAAAGCAGACGTTTCCCAGTGAAAGCAGTTGTTTCCCAGTGAAAGCAGTTGTTTCTCAGTGAAAGCAGACGTTTCCCAGTGAAAGCAGTTGTTTCTCAGTGAAAGCAGTTGTTTCCCAGTGAAAGCAGTTGTTTCCCAGTGAAAGCAGACGTTTCCCAGTGAAAGCAGTTGTTTCCCCGTGAAAGCAGACGTTTCTCAGTGAAAACACACGTTTCCAGGTCAAAGCCACCACCAATACGCGACTGATTTAAGTAGGGTAGGCAATCAATGTCATTAAGTTATAGTTTTTGTAGGATTGTGGATTGGCTTTAGCCACGAACTTGTGGTTAAGGCCAATCCCAATCGGCATATTAAATTCCACTAACTTGATTGCAGTGAGGGTTGGGTCATAAGAGACTGTGAACGTGTTCTTTTTTATTTCCCCTTTTACAAAGGGTCGCTAAAATGATTAAGCAAGAACGATAACGTTGTGGTATTAATCGTAGGGGCGTATTGCATACGCCCTTATAAATAAGTTCTATAGCATTTAACTTTTGATGTTGGGCGTATGTAATAAGCCCCTACGGTGTTTTTTTCTTCTTTATTCTTAAGTTTGACTACCAAGCAGCTTAGCTTAATCATCCAATTTTGGCAGGGCTTTCCCTAGCGACTATTAAGAGGCTTAAGGCGATGAATTACGCCTAGCATCTGTCCCGCTTAAGGTTATTAGTCTAAAGTTTTTATAAAGTGCATAAGTATCATGATTATCGGTGGTAAAAATCACTGATTTTCCTTACAATGTGCGTCACTAACCTCTTCCGTAACCCTTTCTTTAGTAACAGTTCACTTAGAACTGCTTACTCAGAACCAAGCTAATTAAATCAACGAATGATGCAACAACAAACCCTTACTCTCGGAATCCCTGATTTCACTTACGCTGATCTTTATAACGCTAATCGTCTAAAAGATCTTTTAGATGTTTTCGATGCTACTGTTAAGCGGCACGATCAAGAGCTTTATAATAAGTTTTCAGCTTATCGTGAGAGCCAAGGAGCAGATCTTAAGCCAGAAGAGGTTTCTGACTTATTAGTCAATATGGGGCCTTATGTGGGTAAGTTTGTTGCAAAGTTGTTTAATGTGACAGAGCAACATGATAACCAAGCGGTTAATATCAAAGATGAAATTGATAGCATCTTTACTTATAAAAATGAAGTTGTTGAAAAGTTAGGAGCGGTCTTTAAAGGTCAAGACACGACTGATTGGCCAATATCTTCTATCCTAAATCGTTTTGATTTATTGATTGAGGCGGCTTTCCCTGAAGCAAATTTAGATAATGATGAAGAGCATCGTGTGGCGCGTGTGGGTGCGGTGATTGGTTCTTTGTCTAGCCATTACAAACTCATTGCAAAAGGTAAAGACAGCGATTATGAAAACGCTGATGAACTTGTTGCTACGATTCGCACTAAGCTTGCTGATCATGAATTAGCTGCACTTGAGTTTGCCGATATTATTGCAATGACAGAACCAGCAGAATGTGCATTCGCATTAATGGATATCGTGCAGCGTTGGAGTTTTATTGCTCAACAAGATAACGATATAGTGGCTGATTGGTTGAGTTTTAAGTTCCCTGAAAAACGTGACTTTGATAATTTAGTCGCGCATGAAACAGTCGATAAAGGTGAATTTAAAGCTTGGATGGGTGAGCATCGCCGTCGACGTGATGGTTTTAAATTAACTGATCCACGATTTAATCAACGCCAAGTATTGTCTGAAGTAAATCATTGTATTTATTGTCATGAGCGCGATACCGATTCTTGCTCTAAAGGCATGCGCAATAAAAAAACCGAGACGTTTAAAGTTGATCCATTGGGTGTGACGACCATAGGTTGCCCGCTAGATGAAAAGATTTCGGAAATGCATTTGGTTAAGCGCAATGGTGACAATATCGGTGCTTTAGCGATTATTATTATTGATAATCCTATGTGCCCAGGTACTGGACATCGTATTTGTAATGAATGCATGAAAGGCTGTATTTATCAAAAAACTGATCCAGTCAATATTCCACAAATCGAAACCAATGTATTAACTGATGTGTTATTCATGCCTTATGGTTTTGAAATTTACAGTTTATTGACACGTTGGAATCCATTGAATGTTAAGCGTCCTAGCATGTTACCTTACAATGGTAAAAATGCTTTAGTGGTAGGCTTAGGGCCAGCCGGTTATACCATGAGCCATTATTTACTTAATGAAGGTTTTGGGGTGGCTGGTATCGATGGCTTAAAGCTTGAACCTTTACCCGTTGAGTTAACTGGCGACGCTAATAATCTTCCGTTGCCTATTGTTGATTTTAAAGAACTGTATGAAGATTTAGATCAACGTATCTTGGCAGGTTTTGGTGGTGTTGCTGAATACGGTATTACTGTTCGTTGGGATAAAAATTTCTTAAAAGTTATTTATCTGACGTTACAACGACGAGCAGCTTTTAGATCGTATGGTGGTATCCGTTTCGGTGGCACTTTAACGATTGATGATGCTTGGAAGATGGGTTTTGATCATATATGTATCGCCTCAGGAGCTGGTCAACCCACTATAATTGATTTAAAAAATAACTTGATACGAGGAATACGCAAAGCCTCTGATTTCTTGATGGCCTTGCAATTAACGGGTGCTGCAAAAGCCTCTTCTATGGCTAACCTTCAAGTTCGTTTGCCTGCAGGTGTTATTGGTGGTGGATTAACTGCTATCGATACTGCAACTGAATTGATGGCGTATTACCCAGTTCAGGTAGAAAAAGTTCTACATCGTTACCAAACTTTGGTAAATGTTTATGGTGAGCAAGTGGTGCGTAGTCGTTATGATCAAGAAGAAATCATCATCCTTGATGAATTCTTAGCACACGGTAAAGCCATACAAGCTGAACGCGAACGTGCAGCAGCAGAAGATGAACTACCTGATTTTCAACCCTTGCTTGAAGCATGGGGCGGTGTGACTTTGTTTTATCGTAAAGGTATGAAAGATGCTCCTGCGTATCGACAAAACCATGAAGAAATTAGCGAAGCTTTAGAAGAAGGTATTGGCTTAGCTGAAGGTATGAGTCCTTTGAGTGCAGACGCCGACGAATACGGACATTTGAATGCCGTTGATTTTGAAAAGCTGGTATTTGAAGAGGGGCGCTGGAAAAATTCAGGTGAGGTTATAAAAGTGCCCTTGCGTAGTTTATATGTTGCAGCAGGGACTTCACCCAATACAATATACCAGAGCGAATATCCAGATACCTTTGTTATGGATAAATGGTTCTTTCAACGTTATGAGCCAGAAATTACAGCTGACTCAGTAGAATTAGTGGCTATGCATGATGAGGCTATGCCTAAATTAGGCAAGCCAGCTCCGCTTACCTCTTATCAACAAGACGGTAAATTCATTAGTTTTTACGGTGACAATCATCCCGTCTATGCGGGTAACGTTGTTAAAGCGATGGCTAGCGCAAAAAATGGCTATCCTTATGTGGTCAAATTGTTCGAGCAGCAATTGGCAAAGCTAAAGCCAGAACAGCAACCAGAACGTGATGCAGCTTTAAAAGCATTGTTTAATCAATTAGACGAAAACTTTATAGCGACTATCGTAGAGATTAACAGGCTTACCCCCACTATTATTGAAGTGGTCGTTAAAGCGCCATT
>CAIZMK010000085.1 GCA_903934035.1 uncultured Methylococcaceae bacterium | reverse complement strand
TTTTAGACGATAACAACACACCAACAATAACTCACACTTAATAGGTAACGGTATGAAAAAATCCAAAACAGTATTCGACTTTGTTCAATATGCTATACCTGAGAAAATCAGCTTTTTTAACCATGTGAATGGGCAGTTGTAAGGCAATCCGCTGTTTCCTATACCTGATATTCCTAAAACAGAGGCAATAGCGAAGGCCGTAAGGCGGTTTAATCTGTACGGAATATTCGCGCTAGCAATCCACCACAAACGGAGCGATAAACTAATCCTCACTTGGATGCTTTTTTGTGAAGTTTTTTTCGATTGTTTTTCGATCTTACGTGTGTGCGGCGGATTGCTGTCGCGAATCCGCCCTACGACTTACGGACTTTATTCTCGGCATTAATGTTTGGTTAACGATAAAGCCGTTAACCAAACTTACGCGACTAGCCGCTGACGATTGATAAGGCAATTAAAGATGTAGGGTTGTTTAGATAATACGTATATAAACAACCTTAATCGATTAATTATATTTTAACCAACACTTCGCCACGGCCCATTTCTGACATATCGCCGGCATAACGCTGCACGCGATTAAATGACTGAGCTACATCAGCAAACTTTGTATTAAGCGATCTAAATGAAGCAAATAATATCGGTAAAAACGCTAAAGTATGTGCGCCACAATCATTAAAACTGGCTGAAAGTTGAGGCTGATTCCATAACAATAAAGTACCTCTACGCATGGCATAACCTAAATATCGGCCTGTTTGCCCCATAACAGCGATGGTGCCTGCCGTCATACGTGATCCGCAATAATCACCAGCATTGCCTTCGATTAAAATATTACCTCTACGCATGTGATCACCAGCGCGCTGACCAACATCACCTTTAATCAGAATTGTGCCACCTTTCATACCCACTTTATTGCCAGGTAAGGCCGCACCTAAAAAATCTCCAGCATTACCTGAGACTTCCAAATAACCTTTTTTCATTTCACAAGCGGCATAAAGACCCACATTACCCGATACTTTAATGTCACCTGCTTTCATACCCATTGCTAAATAAGCACCCGCATCACCTTCTACACTGATACTTCCTCCTTCCAAATCTTTACCGATGAAATCAAGTTTTTCATGACTGTTTTTAATGATAAGTTGTTGGCTATTTGTGCCTTCAATCGTAAATAATTCATCAACGCGTAGTTTACGTTTGCCACTTTGCAGGGTTAAAGCTGCTATATCTGTAATAGATAAGGTTTTCAATAAATGACATGACAGCGGTGACATATCGATGCGTTGTTCTGGACTGGTTTTCAGGGTTAATGTTAAAGCGCTCATGCCATAATCTCCTGCAAATGAAAATGGAAGGGCCCTAATTTACCGCCATAATTACCCGCACTAATGCTTTTAATGCCATTTTCAGAGCCTAAATCACAAACCGCTTGTATTCCTACGCGCATGGCTTTATCGATATCTTCTTTAGTTAAACCATCAATTACAATTTCCATCACCGATTCAATTTCAGGTGATAAATCACTACGAGTAGCACCTTTTAAAGTTGGGCAAAAAGCATCATTAGTTGATGCGCCCAAGGTTTTGTATTTTGAACCGACTTTAGAACCTGAACGCACTACACCGCCAGGGAAAGGCATAATCACATTAGGAATTTTGCGCATTTCTTCAATAGCTGCTTCACAAGCGAGTAAGGCTTGCGGTTGAGATTCAGCTAATACTAAAAAGTTACCACCACCGATACCATCCACTTGGCCTGTAGTCGCTTCAGCTAAAAACTCACCATCCATGACCGGAATACGCCAATAACGTTTCCCTGAGATTAATTTAGAAATTTGAAAGCCATCACCAAAGTAGCGTAAGTTTTTACCTAAAGGAATTCTAATGCCGCCATCAATTCCTGCGAATAACGCAGAAGTAGGCGAGGTTAATACACACTGCCCTGCCCTAGTTTCCAATTGTTTAGCCAAGCCTTTGCCACCCATAGCAAAAAACATGACAGCCACTCCAGGACGACCATCGGGTGTTTCTGAGGGATCTAATACGCGTTCGATAGCACCTTCACATCCACAAGCAATCACTGAGGTTGCAAAACCAGTCATCGCTTGGGCTGAGATCATCGCCCATTTTTCGTTTTGCGCAGTAATAATGGCGCGGGTTGCTTTCATAGGAAACGCTTCAGCGAAGGTTGCGTCTATGCTTACACCGTTAATAATCATATTGTTATGCTCATTGTTAATATAGATAGCTGATAAATTTTACAGCAATGGATTAATGACCTTAAGACCTTCAATCCATTCGAAATCGGCAATATTGCGCGTAGCCAGAGTTTTATGATATTCAATACACGTTGCTGCAATCAGTGTAATTTGACGTAACCAATATACGATCTTGTCGTTGTTCATTCTGCCAAGCAACACCATCAATATCCTCAAAAATACGAAGTTCAACAGCATTATCCAGCGCTTTTTTTAATTGTTCTTTACGTTGCAGTTGATCGGATATTAAAAGGTTATTAGCCTGCTTGTGCTCTAAAAACAAAACAAAATCAAAGACTTCAGCTTGAAGTGCCTGCGGTAAGGCTTTGGTGTGTTGTTGTATTATTTCATCTAAACTCATAGTTTTTTTACTTGTTATAGTTGAACGATATGAAATTTTAAGAATTATTGTTTATATAAAGTTAAGTGGTATTCAAAATAATTATGCTCATGGAAGCCTATCCATGTCATTATGATTGCCGACACAACGCAATTTAGCTATACATCCAACTATTTCAAAGGATATTTTATAATTGCCATTAATATGAATAGTATAAATATCAGGGCGACGATAACCTTTTAGTTTTTCAAACTTCAGTCCAGCAGGAAATGGCTGTTTCAATAAATCGTTTAATTTTTCAGGAATAACCACTTTTATTTCAGATGGAAGCTTTTTATATTGCCTTTCAAACCTTGGTGAAAGCGAAATTTGCTTTATTACTAGGCCACCCACTCCCGTTATAGTCATGAATTAAGATGCTTCATCAACTCATCAACAGTTTCAAACGATTCTGAATAAGGCGACTTATCCGCATCAACGTCATGTTCCATAATATAAATAACAGCCAAGCCGTAATTATCAAATGATTTTTTTAGCAACCATCGGCTTATAGGCATCATCATTTTATTTAGTGGATTAATGAGTCTATCATTTTCAATTAAATCGCCCATTTTTCTATAAGCAGTTATTATTGTATCTTGGCAAACTCTTAAAAAATCCGTAAGAATATCATCGGCATCAATAATTACCGCTGCATCATTTTTCTTTACGGATATTACTAACTGCTTTGATTCGAAATAAAGCGCTAAAGATTGCATAACAACAGAACCCAACGAAGCCGTTGAGTCCATAAGATGCACTGAAACAGCCATGTTTAACGTCTCAGTTTCAGAGCCGATTAAACTAATATATTGCTGTGTTGTGACATTCATCTGAAAGTCCATAATGTTAAATAAAGATCAACTGCTCAACGGATGCACCGTTAAACTTCCGCGTCCGTCTTCGATAATCTCATCATCACTGATTTTAAAATTACCTAACTTCATAGTCAGATAGCGATCGAAATAATCTGTTAAACCTTTTTCTACAGAGGGATCAAAGTCTGGTTTAACGACGTGGGTCGTACCCCATTTAGTTGAAACCACTTTGCCATTGACCACGACTAATTGACCGTCTTTAAAAACATAGTCTGGCTTTTCAAACATTTTTTGTCGATCAGTATTCTCGGTATAAATAGTAATATCGGCAAAGTTACCAGCACTTAAACCACCACGATCTTTCAAGCCGATTAATTTTGCAGCCCCAGCGCGGGTCATAATAGCGATTTCTTGCAGCGTATATTCACGATCTATAGATGCTAAGGTGGTCATCTTTTGTGCTTCAGGATGTATGGTCGCTAACATATCATTACGGAAGCTGCGATCCATTAATAAACGAATTAAATGTGGATAACTGGTAAAAGGAGCACCATTAGGATGATCAGTCGTCAAGAATATACGCCAAGGATCATTAACCAATAAAAAGGTTTCTAAACCAATAGCCCATTGCAAAGCATTAACAAAGTTTTGATCTTTGTATTTAAAGGGAACTACACCACAACCGGCATCACACTCTATATCCATAGTCACCCATTTATTGGGACTAGCAAATTTGTGATTAGCATGTTGACGCATATTATCGCCAGATGCAGTGACTGTTTGACCGAACAAAATTTGTCCGACATCAATGGTGATATTTTTGTTACTGTTAATCGCTTCAGCAATTTGAGCAGCACCTGAAGAAAACTTGAAGTCACCTTCAGTACCGTAACTATGAAATTGAATGTGGGTTAAATGCATAGGCAAACCACCGATACCTTGTATGGTATCCAAAGTAGTTTGTACATTGCCTGGCACACCTAAATTACAACCATGAACGTGTAATGGATGTGGAACACCTAATTCTTTAACCGCTGTGGCAAGTACCTGTAAGATCTCTCTAGGTGTTACCCCGTAATGAGCGTTCTGCTCATCTAAATCTAATTTGCGTTGATTAAATTTAAAAGCATTAATGCCACCGGGATTAACGACTTTAACACCTATAGCTTTTGCGGTATGCATCGTCCAAGCGACATAATCATTAATAGCTTTTTGATCTTTCTTAGCGGTCAATAAACGCAATAAATAATCATCACTGCCCAGCATGACATAACCGCCTTTGTCTAAGATGGGAATATCGCCCATTTCCATATGCGCTTGTCTTGCATTAATAGGCAACAAGGCTGGCTCAAAACCAGCGGTATAACCCATTTCTGCATAACGATAGCCGGTTACAAAAGTACTAGGCATAGCATGACCACAACCTGAGCGGGTAATATCACTGCGATGCACAGGATCATGACGGTGATCTTCAGGTAATAATGTTCTAGCGATATTACCTTTACCACCACCAATATGCGTGTGCATATCAATAGCACCCGACATCACCACTTTGCCTTTTAAATCGTAGTCTTGATCAACTTTGAATTCACCTTGAGGCTTATCAATAATACGACCATTCTGAATATAAATATCTTGCTGTTGTCCATCAATCCCACTAGCTGGATCATATACGGTACCACCGGTTAATCTAATTAACATTTTCTATCCTACAAAGCTTGTTCAATGCCATTTAGTACTTCAGCAGTACTGGGCAAACCGGAATCTCTTAGTTTTTTCAAACGTATAGCGACCACGTTATCCATGCGATAAGCATGGCCAGCATGATCGATACCAGGCGTACCGACAGGAATAAACACATCGGGTTCTTTAGTAAATACCATTCCTGAACGCGCTACAACGATAGTCGGCAAAGATGTTTCAGGAGGCACAGATTTACTATTAAAGGCTTGTACCCAAACCAAGGCATCAGCCTCACCATTTGCCAATAATAAATGAGTGTCGTTTAAAAATGGATCATATTCAGGATAACCAGCACTAAAACGCATTCTTGCAGGATAACCGGTCGTCCAACCGCAGACCTGATTAGCAGTTTGATCACCTTCTTTACCTGCCAATGGTAAACCTGAGCAACGAGTATTTTGATTATTAATATCTTTAATCATTTCTGACAATTGCTGTACAGTCAATTCAGCTTGGGCGTAAGCTAAAGCACCCGCCGCCCAAGTGACTACACTATATTTAGCGGCTTTAAATTTATCCGCTAAGGCTTGTAAGTCTGAAACAGCAATTCCACAAACGGCTTTAGCTGTAATGGGTTGACCTTTCACCAAAGCTCTTAATACTGCGACAACTTCTGGTAAATCTTGGGTTTGACAAGCCAATATTTGCGCATGTTTGCCCGAAGGTGAAGTAGAGGCTGAGCCAGAAGGTGCTTTTCCTAAATAAATCACTTCACGAGAGCTAGTATCCTCGACAAACATTGCTTCTTTATTCCATATATAACGCTCATAAAAGCGTGGTGCAAATGCTTCTAAATCGGTACCAACAACGACTAATAAATCACAACGATTTTTAACTTCTGCCAGCGTGGTATTCATCCAGCCAGAATCTTGTAGCGCTAAAAAGTTATTACGAGCACCGGTAAAATTCATATTATCGACAACGGCACCAGCACGATCTGCCAACGCTAGCAATCCTCTCATACCATTTACATCAGTAGCACAACCACCAATCACCGGCAAACGAGTATCTTTTAATAAAGCCGCTGCTGCTTCGATAGCAACGTCTAAATCAACTTCCTGTCCATTTACTCTAGGACGGGTATCTGTTATTACTTGCTCAAAAGCTGGCGTATTAACCGCACAACCATTTTCAATTACTTTTAGCGACAAACCTTCAACCCTAATGGTTAAATCATCTGTGCCTATACCGCAAAAAGGACTCGGTACTTCTGTTATTTCAATCATTCAGCTGTCCTATGATTAGCATTAATTCGTACACTGAGTAGATACCCCGTGACAATGTGGCGATATTCTAACCTTAAATCAAAATACTGTCTCAATAAACACCCATATCTTTTTAACACCGGTTTGAATGAATGTTTCTGGAATTGTTATTAGGAAAATTACGAGTCTCAGTGAATCGTAATTAACACGCTTTATATATCATTCCATCGGGGGCTTGAATTATCAAGAATAAAGCATGGAGGTACGAAAGACGGTTCTTATTAGAAATTGGATTGCCTATTAATACATCAAAAATAACACTTTGTTTTATTTATGAATATTATGATACTCTGATAAATGGAAAGAATTATTTTTAATCTAGTACGTTTATATAACGAAACTTTAATGAACTCGATTGTAAAACTAGCTAATAACATTGAACTAAAAGCCAATAACGAAATTCCTCCTTTTAACTTTGATAGTGTGGTGGAATTTATAAGGTCTGCTTTTCCTCAGTCATTGGCAATTTACGCTTTCGGTAGTCGCCTCAACGCGACTGCTCATGCAAATAGTGATCTTGATTTGGCCGTCCTAGTTGCAGGCTATGCCGATCCAATACAACTTTGGGATATCTCAAACTTACTGGTCGATCATGTCGGTTGTTCTGTGGATTTACTTGATATGCGTGCGGCATCTACAGTTATGCAGTATCAAATTCTGCAAACTGGATATCGCTTGTGGGGAAAAGAACCCGATGCCGGTTTATTCGAATGCTTTGTAGTGAGTGAAAAAATAGCGCTAAATAGCGCCCGAGCCGATTTGTTAAATGATATTCAAACTCAAGGATATGTTTATGGTCGATGATGTATTAATCAATAAAGCAGCCACTATAGAGCGTTGCGTAGCTCGAGCCCTCGAAGAATACCAAGCTGACCCTAATAGCTTTGCTACTAACCATACTCGTCAAGATGCGGCAATTTTAAATATTCAACGCGCCTGTGAAGCTGCTTTGGATATGGGACATCATTTGATTAGACGTGAAAAGCTTGGAATACCACAAAGTGCCCGTGATGTATTTACACTGTTATCACAAGCTGATTGGATAGATTATGGATTAGCAGAATCATTAAAACGCATGGTTGGTTTTCGTAACATTGCAGTGCACGATTATCAAAGCTTACAAATGCCCATTACCTGCAATATCATCACTCAACATTTAGATGAGTTTCTGCTATATTCGAAAAATATAATAAAAAAAGATGCGATGAACGAACATCGTAGGACTTAATAGATTAAGTGTATGCCCTACGATGCTCCACAATTTAGCTTTAAGGCAATAATTCCCAAGTACCTTTATAGCCAGTATCTTGTTTAAAATTTTGCCAAACAAACTCAGGAGTAATAATTGGCTTAGTAGGAATCATAAAGGTCACTACGTCTGCTGCGCCACATAAAGTTCGACCCAGCATGTGCACCATTCCAGTCATAAAACCACCTGTTGCAGCATAAGCAGCACCACTTTTACGATTGCCATTAATAACGGCTTTAGGAATTTCTACAACGCCAGTAATGATGTTAGCCATGCCATTACCTAATTTAGTACCCATCCTATCTGGATAAGTGCTAGCACTGGCTGCCTGAGACGTCAAAATACAAAATGAAAATAAAACTAGCAGTGTTTTTAAGGTCAGCTTCATTGGATACTCCATTTAAGGTTTAAAGTTAGGTATTAACAGAACCGAATACTATCATACTGCCCTGCTGATGTGCAAAAGCACAATCAAGTTTTAATTGGCTTAGGAAATGTCCCATATTTCAACAGTATGCAAGGCAACAAACATAAGTTCAAAAGTGTTGATGAAGTTAAACCACCAATAATAATAGCAGCCATAGGCCCCATTATTTCACGACCAGGATTATCACTATTAAAGGCGATAGGAAGCATCGCTAAAGCAGTGACTAGGGCTGTCATTAATATTGATGGCAAGCGTTCTTGAGCTCCAAGGATTAAAGTTTCTTTATTCCAGAGTCTACCCTCAACTTCAACCAGATATCGGTAATGCGACACTAGCATAATGCTGTTTCTAACCGTAATACCGAACAAGGTGATAAATCCAACTATTGAACCTACTGACAGAGTAGCCCCCGTAATGATCACCGTAATAATGCCACCCATTAAGGCGAAAGGAAGATTAACAAGAGCAAGAGCCGTATTACGTAGACTATTGATAGCAATATAAATGAATATAAGTACACCAAAACCAGCTAATAACGAATGCAAAATTAATTCTTTACGCGCTTGTGCTTGCTCGACACCTGCACCAGTGAATTCAGGAAAACTATCTGTTGAAACAGGAATATCTTTAAGTACACGGGCTTTTAGTTCTTCCATAAAAGCATCCATATCTCTATTTAATACACTACAAGTAACTGTTTGTCTGCGCTGTGAGGCCTGATGCAATATATTGTATCGACTGGCGGTATGTCTAATTTCAGCAACTTGTTCTAAGCGAATTAATGCACCATCTTCAGTTCGTATTGGTAATTGTGCAATCATTTCTGGTTGTAAGCGCAGCTCTGGAGCTAAAGCAACTGCAATATTAATGAGTTTATTTCCTATAAATTGTTTGCCGACAACTTGGGTTTCGTATGCAGTTTGAAGAGTATTAACAACTTGAGAAGGCATAACACCCAAAAAGCTTAATTGATCCAAATTTAAGTCAATTTGCATTAAAGGCGTGCCCAAAGGAGAGCGCATTTGCACATCAGTAGCTCCAGGTATATTCTGCATAATTTCTACTAGCGCTTGCGCTTTAGTATCTAATTCATTTAAATCATTACCATATAAATTAACAACTATTGGCGCGGTATATCCGGAAATAGTTTCATCAATACGTTCTGTTAAAAAGGTATTAGCCTCGTAAAGGATACCCGGAAATTGGTCAAGTTTTTGCCTTAGCTGATCGAGGATATGTTGTTGTTCCGCACCTGACAAAGTTTCCAGACGAACTTCATATTCACTGTAATGACTGCCATAAGTATCAGCTCCTCGCTGGGCGCGTCCAGCCCATTGTGAAACAGATTGAACGCCTGGAATAGTCATGAATTGTTGAGTTAATTGACTGCCGATTCGTAAAGACTCTTGTAATGATGTTCCTGGTAAACTTGTCGTGTGAACAATGTAATGACCCTCACGTAGCTCAGGCAAAAATTGACTATCTAGATTAGAAAAAGCTAGCAGGCTTAATAAACAGATGGCTAGGCTAGCCAGCATCATTCGATGACTATGATTCAAAACAAAGACTAATATTTTTTCATATAAAGGTTTTAGACACCTGATTAAGGGAGGATCTTGGATGTTATTTAGATGCTGTCCCAATAACAAAAAACACAATGCCGGAGTTAAAGTCAGCGCCACCACTAATGAAACTAATATAGCCAAAATATACGAATAACCCAAAGGTGCAAACAATCGACCCGCAACGCCATTCAAGGTTAATAAAGGCACAAATGCGAGGGCAACAATAAAGCTAGCATAAACCACAGAGCTACGTACCTCTAAAGAGGCGTTATAAACCACGGTAGTAATGGGCATAGGTTTTGATAAAAAACTATTTTCACGTAACCGCCGGAAAATATTTTCAGTATCGATAATGGCGTCATCAACCACTTCACCTAAAGCTATTGCCAAGCCACCTAATACCATAATATTTAGATTAACGCCTGTTTCTAGCAAAATAATCACTGCTCCCATCAAAGAAACAGGTATCGCTAAAGCAGAGATAAATGCAGTTCGAAAATTATATAAGAACAGATACAAAATAATGAGTACGAATAAGCCACCAATCAGCAAATGTCCTGATAAATTGCTTAATGATCTTTCAATATAGTCTGCCGGACGAAATAGGTGTTGATAAAAATTAATGGCCTCTTGCTTAAAGAGTGGTTCAAATGCTTTTAAAACAATTTCAACTTCTTTTGATACGGTTAAAGTATTCGCCCCATATTGACCAATAATCATCAAAACAATACCTGGCTTACCTTCAATTTGTGCAGCTCCTATGGGAGGTTCTGCTGCATATTTCAAGGTAGCGACTTCTCCTAGAGTGATATTTCGTCCTTGCTCTCGCTTAACAATAATCTTGGCAAATTGTTCTGGTGTAGATGGCAAACCAGTAACTTGTAAAGTAAAGCGTTGATTGTTATTTTCAATAAAGCCACCGCCTTGAATAACAGCGGCCTTTGAAGATGCCTGAATAATATCTTCAACGGCTATATTAAAACGATTTAACTGTATCGGATCGACTTGAATTTGTAGCTGAGTGATTTCTCCACCAAATATATTGACATCAGCAACACCAGGCACCGTAAGCAATCGTGGCACTATAGTCCAATCAACCAAGCTGCGTAATGCCATTAAATCTTTACTGTCGGAGTTTAAGCCTATCGTTAGCACAGTGGCCGATGATGAAGATAAAGGAATGGCTAGCGGTGTAATACCAGTGGGTAAATGACTCGCTAATCCTGTGAGTCTTTCATTGATTAATTGGCGATTACGATAAATATCGCTGTGCTCATTGAAAGTTGCTGTAACAATGGACAAGCCCTGTATAGATTCTGAGCGAACTGACTCTAAACCTATCAAGCCACTAATCGAGACCTCAATCTGCCTTGTGACTAATAACTCAACTTGTTCGGATGAAAGACCTGACGATTCAGTTTGAATAATGACCCGCTTAGGTGCAAATTCAGGAAAAATATCTAAGCCGGCTGTTGTGAAGCGATAACTACCGTAGATCAAGACCAATAATGAAAGCGCAATAACAATACCGTAAAAACGGATAGAAAAACGGATTAAGTAACTGAGCATGGTTGCGTTAAATCGATACCTTAACTTCGTAGCCAGTATATTTACGAATATTGATAACGCCTGTATCTAGCAACAAATACTGGCCTTTAATACCATGCAAAATGCCCTGCACTTCTGGGTCTTTATCTAAATTTAATGATTTAATTTTAACGGGGTAGTGATCAACGGGAAACTGGATGCCCACAATGGGTTCTTCAGGTAAGAAGGTGATCGCTGATAGTCCAAAACGCTGAACAATTTCATTTAACTCTGGCTCACAAAGCTTAATTAACAAATCTCTTTTTTCAGCTAAGTCGATAGGCTGCACGTGATTTTTAAGCATTTGTTGCCAACTGGTTTTATCACTAACGTGATTAGCTATAGCAACCTCAATTAAACCTGAAATATAGCGAGATTGAACTCTAAATATGGGTAAGGCTTGTATCGCACCTTGATCTATCCAGCGAGTAGGTATTTGAGTTTGTCGAGTAATACCTACTTTAATGCCACTAGAGTTTGCTAAGTAAACAGTATGTGGTTTTAAGCAAAACTCCTCACCCCACGCAGAATCTCTACAAGTACCTGCTGCGTAATGACATGTTTCTGGCTTCATGATACACATATCACATTCAGCTAAAGAGATAAAACAAGGGTAGCAATAACCCTGATTAAAGCTCTTTTTAATCGAACGACTGCAATTTACACAACTGATATTGCCTGTGTAGCTAAATTTAAAAGGTTTACCTATTAGTGTATTTAATGCTAAACGCTGTTCACCGACGATAAACTCATATTGCACAGGACTATCCAAACGTACCTGCATTTTTTTTAAAACTCCTTGCATGCTGACTATCCTTTTAGTTCATCAATGACATCTTGTTATAATGCTAACCAATTTTGAGGCTTTAAATAGCGCTCATAAAGCACTGCCTCAGCACTACCTTGCTCAGGTTGCCAATTGTATTTCCATTTTGCTGCGGGAGGCATGGACATTAATATAGATTCAGTACGACCACCTGATTGCAAGCCAAACAAAGTACCACGATCAAAAACCAAATTAAACTCAACATATCGACCCCTACGATAGAGTTGAAAATCTCGCTCTCTTTCAGTGTGTGGCGTGTCTTTTCGATTCTGAACAATAGGTAAATAAGCATCAATATAATGATCACCTACGCTTTGCATAAAAGCAAAACAGCGCTCAAATGACCACTCATTCAAATCATCAAAAAATAAACCACCTACACCTCGCGTCTCTTCTCTATGAGGCAAAAAGAAATATTCATCACACCATTGCTTATAAGTAGGATAAATATCGTCACCAAATGGAATACAGGCTTTTTTTGCCGTTGTGTGCCAATGTATAACATCTTCTTCAAAAGGATAGAAAGGTGTTAAATCAAAGCCTCCCCCAAACCACCAGATAGCAGGTGTTCCAGGTTTTTCAGCAATTAAAAAACGGACATTAGCGTGAGAGGTAGGTACATAAGGATTCTTAGGGTGAATAACCAATGAAACCCCCATCGCATGAAATTGCCGATTAGCCAATTCAGGGCGCTTAGCTGTTGCAGAGGCAGGTAAACTAATACCACGTACATAAGAAAAATTAACGCCGCCTTGTTCAAAAACTTGACCATTTTCTATGACACGACTGCGACCTCCTCCACCTTCAGCGCGATCCCAAATATCTTCTATAAAACGAGCTTCGGGCTCTACACTCTCTAAAGCTTTACAAATTTGATCTTGTAAGTTTAAGAGATAGTTTTTAACTTTAGTAATATCATCAGTGTTCATAAATCTTGGTTCGCATGTCTATGTTAGAGGTGTCAAAGCTAGAGGTTAATAGCTATTGTAGGCCGGAATAAGGCTTTTCGAGCGTAAGCGAGTAAAGCGTTTCCGGCACAGAAGAGTGTCTATGCAGGAAACATCACCAAATGCTGCGCCAACATAATACTATTCACAATTCAAATGCTTTAGATAAAGTACTCAAAATATCTTCGCAATGATCTTTAACTTTAACTTTTCTCCACTCATGAATAAGCACGCCATTTGGATCAATAAGAAAAGTGCTACGCTCTATGCCTCTTACTTGCTTGCCATACATAGCTTTCATTTTAATGACATCAAATAAGGAACATAAAGCTTCATCAGAATCTGAGAGTAAATCAAATGGAAATGCCTGTTTAGCTTTAAAATTTTCGTGTAGTCGAATACTGTCTCGAGATACTCCCAATATAACAGCATTCAAAGCTGTAAATTTATCATAAGCGTCACGAAAAGCGATACCTTCTTGAGTACAGCCAGGCGTACTATCTTTAGGATAAAAATAAATAACAACATAGCGTCCTAAATAATCAGATAAGTTAATGTTCTTATCGCCAGTAGATAAAGCTACAAAATCAGTAACGGCATCGCCAATATTAATAGGGTTCATAATTACCTAGCGTTTTACAGGTTCAAGAATGGCATCAATATTTAATTGATCACAAAAATCTAAAAACTCTTCTCTTAAATTTAAAAGAGGCAGTTGTGATGGAATTAATATGATGAATTTGGTCGAAAACACAGCAGATTGTATATAGGCCGCTTGATATGAACTACCTGAAATTTCTTCTATTGCAACGTCACGATCAAACAGAAAAGAAGTAATAGATTCAATAACATTATCTCTATCTAAAGAGATAGTCTCTAGTGAGTAAGGCAAGCAATCTTTGTCTTTTTCCTTATCTTTTTGTTCGGGACGCAATAAATGAAGCTTAATATCAAGACGCTTTTGAATATTATCTAAGGTCGTTTCAAGCTTAGCAATCTGATTCCAGTTACCTTGCACCAACAAATAGGCTGCAGCAGATTTGCCTAGCCTCGATGATCTTATTTCTAAAATACTACAATTACAATCTCTTATAGCGGGTAAAATTTCTACTATAAAATTGATTTGGTTGCTACCTAAAGCAGTAATGGATAGTTGCATGTTATTATATATAAGAGTTTTTTTATGAGTTTAGCACTAAATGTAATGAACCTTTACCAAAATTAAGTATTTTTACTATTAAATGACTACTCTTAATTAAATAGTTACTTCACAAAATTTGATTAATTCCCTAACTCTCTACTACCTAACTATCTATAATGACTAAAAAACGTAGCTCTAAGCCTATTAATTCTTTCGAAGACATAAACGAGCAATATGAAGAATTTATTTTGGCGGATTTGGATTTAATGCGTAAAGATTGGGAGCTGTCGCCCGTTTCGTTAGACGATGTTATGGATGATCATCATGTCGTTTCGGGTGAAGAATTTATAAAGCCAGTTGATTATGACCCCCTATCTTCAGATTCTAACTCCTTTGATAACACAATTAATGCCACTGATTTCAATATCAAAGAAGAACCCACTTTAACCGACATAGAGAAACTCGATAAAAATAAATTTACTGAGGCGTTTAATGTATTTGACCACCCCGATGATGAACGGTTAAGAGGCATAGAAACTGATATCTCACTAGATAGCTATATGGATATTGAAATCCCTACCATCACGCCAGCTATGATGGCAATAAAAAAACCTTTATCTGACGACCCATTAAATCTAAACAGCAATGAACTAGGAGAGGATGGCATTGCAACAAGCCAAGCCGCAAATAATTCAATTAAAGCTTATGAAAATAAGCTTAAGAAATCACTTCGAATCTCTTATATCTCATTGGGATTTAGCTTGTGCGCCTTAGTAGCGATAGCATTCCTGAGTACCTTGGTTTATAACACTCAAGCAAGTAACACAAAATTAATAGAATTAACGACTCAGCTACAAGGAAACATCAGGGATTTAAAAACTAAATATGAAAGTTTTGAATTTAACAGAAAAAATGTCGATATGGATTCAACAAATCAGCAAAACATTGAGAATAAGATAGAGCCTGTTACGATACTTACAAAGTATAAAATAATACATCACTATGTAAAATCGCCCCCCCTAAAAAAAGTAGTTATTAAACGCTCTCAGTTCAAACACCCTTCGAATGTTTTTGATGGAACCAAAAAAAATAAAAAAACATTCACACAGCTAACTAGGTCGTCGCCTATTAGTTCTCAAACAGAACCTAAAAATAGAACTAACTATGTCAGAAATCATTGATAAAACAGTCATACCCAGTATCAATAGTTTAAACAACACGAACCACTAAGCTAAAGAGGCTTTTCTAGTTCTTACTTAAACAATTCATCTAATGTTAATTCATAACTTGAAGTAAACGTATCTAAAAAATATTGAACTTCTGGCAAATTAATGGCCTTTAATTTCGCCTCTATATCTTTTTCAGCAATAGAAAACTCCTGATTTCCCGCTGCCACTTCCATTTTGCATTTCAAATAAGCAGAAATGGTATCCGCTGCCTTTATAATGACTTTATGTTCTTTGGGCAATTCTTCTTCCAGCATAAAAGGCCTGTATTGCGCTTTAAGCTTTTCAGGTAAAAGATTTATTAATTCATGTTCAGCTTTCTTTTCGATTAACTTATAAGCTTTAGTTATTTCAGGCGAATGGTATTTTATTGGTGATGGCATATCACCCGTTAAAACCTCACTACAATCATGATAAAGCGCAGCAATCACAATAGTATTAACATCAAGAGTACCTTCAAAATAACAATTTCTTATTAAAGCCAGTGCATGAGCAATCACAGAGACCTCCCAACTATGTTCCATCACATTCTCAGTAACCGTATTACGCTTTAAACCCCAACGCTGTAACCAACGAATTTTACTGATGTAAGCAAAAAAATGACTTTTCATAATTATCTCTCAGGCTAAAAATACAGACATACTGCATACTTGCCATTTGAACATAAGGCGGATGAATTTACTCGAAAAATTGTCTGTATGGTAGCTAGCGTGACCTAAAGTATTATTCTCACTACCTATGCCGAAAACGCTTTACTCGCTGCGCTAGTAAAGTCTTATTCCGGCCTATTAGCTAAACTTAAGAGCGGGCGAGTGAATAATAAATTGCTGGTAGGGGCGTATTGAATACGCCCTTTTAAAATGATTTTTATTCATACACTCAATTGCAATCATCAAACAACAATCTTCAAGGTCATTTAAAAGGGCGAATGAATTCGCCCCTACAGATTACCCTGTAACGATAATTTAGCTTGGAAACATTGTTCGGTAGTATCTTGCTAGCGTAGCGCAGGTTCGAGTTCCGACACAGGAGCTCTACCTATGCCGGAAACGCTTTACTCGCTGCGCTTGTAAAGTCTTATTCCGGCCTACTAGCTAAACTTAAGAGCGGGTGAGTGAATAATAAATTGCTGGTAGGGGCGTATTGCATACGCCCTTTTAAAATGATTTTTGTACATACATTCGATTGCAAGCACCAAACTACAATCTTCAAAGTCATTTAAAAGGGCGAATAAATTCGCCCCTACAGATTGCGCTGTAACGATAATTTAGCTTGGAAACATTGTTCGGTAATATCTTGCTAGCGTAAGGCGTGGTGGTGTTTCCGGCACTTGTAGTAATCCAAAGCAGGAAACGCTGTCAGGCGCTTGGCTTGGGTAGTGTAATTCTGGCCAAAACTTAAAATTACTCAGAACCATTAAGACTGCATTTCCTCGCGAAGCGACATTGCCATTATATTAGCCGTTCTGTGTTCGGAGTAAAATTGCGCTAACTCAACTTCATCTTCTGACCAAGGCTCAGCACGCCCTCGCCACGTCTCAGACCAAGTATCAAATGATTGTCTAGGTGATAACTGATATTGTCCATCTGCTATATGAGTTAAGCCTTGGGCATAAGTACCAGCCCAGTTAACGGTCTGGAGTTTTTCTTGGCGTAACCAAACGATGCAATTTTGACTAGTCCCCATTGGACTAATAGCTAATAAGCCCGAAACTTTATCCTGATAAGCTGCAGAGTCGATAAATTCTTTAGATAATTGATTACTGACTATATAGCCCTCGCTAATATGTTGATTTAACCAAGCTAATAAGTTCGTGATATCGCTTTGGATTGGCGTAATACCGCAGACAAAACACTCACCATCAACGACAATAATAATACCTGAGGCGTTTAATAATGACATTAATTCAGGAAGGAAATCTTTGTACATACTTTTTGATAGCTTACTTAACAAGCTGACAATCTGGACATTAAAATGCAAAAACTTATTCGTCAAAGAATACTTTTTAGACCATTTAAGCATGGCTAGTTTGCTCGCAATCATATTACTGATTAACTGTGCGGTGTTCTGCAAAGATACAGATATTCTTTTTGGCGTAAGATGATGACAGGCGATTA
>CAIZMK010000084.1 GCA_903934035.1 uncultured Methylococcaceae bacterium | reverse complement strand
GAACCTTGAACCTTGAACCTTGAACCTTGAACCTTGAACCTTGAACCTTGAACCTTGAACCTTGAACCTTAGCTTAACTTTGGGTAGTCAGGTGTTTGACCTATCCCAATCATTTTAATCGACATAAAAAAACCCCTGCTTAGGTCAGTCTAAGCAGGGGTTTATTTTCTACGGCGCTTATAAAATGATAAGTACCAAAACTAAACCTACAGCAACATAACACATTCTAGGTAATTTATTTTGGTAACCACCTACAGCCCAACTATCAGTGACTTTTAACCACGTTAAAGCTTGATCCATAGCGCTACAACCTTTCTTTTCTTCAGACATATCACCTCCTCATTCGTTTTTATTATATTTTAACACATTGATTATCAATGCTATATCGGCTCTATGCTTTAAAACCGAAATCGAAGTGTACGCATTATTTTTTACCAGCACAAGTTAAAACTGCTACGCTGCCCTAACGATGCAGCAGCTCATTTAGTTCCTGATTAATGACTAGCAGCGACTATTTTTACTCTGGCAAACTTTCTTTTACCAACTTGAAATACATTTTCTGTCGCAACAGGCACTTCTAACTTGGTATCGGTGACTTTTTCACCCTCTATCTTTACCGCGCCTTGATTAATCATTCTAATGGCTTCGGAGGTACTACTTGCTAATCCAGCATCTTTTAGAAGATTAGCAATACTATAACCTGTGCCTTCGGTGCTTAAAGTGAGTTCATCCATTTCATCGGGTATTGCACCCCTTTGAAATCGTGCCTCAAAGTTTTCTAAAGCTTTTTCAGCCGCTGCGGCATCATGAAAGCGCTCTATGATTTCTTGCGCAAGTTTGACTTTATAATCGCGTGGATTCGCACCATTTTCGCACTCTAAGCGCCAAGCATTAATCTCGGTCATAGGACGAAAGCTTAATAACTCGAAATAGCGCCACATTAAATCATCTGAAATAGACATTAATTTGCCAAACATATCATCAGCAGGATCAGCAATGCCGATATAGTTATTCAGCGATTTCGACATCTTTTGAACACCATCTAGGCCTTCAAGTATCGGCATAGTAATAACCACTTGCGGCTTTTGACCAAATACTTCTTGCAACTGCCTACCGACTAATAAGTTAAACTTTTGATCAGTACCGCCTAGTTCAACATCGGCTTTCATAGCAACCGAATCATAACCTTGTATTAAAGGGTATAAAAACTCATGGATGGCGATGGGTTGCCCGCCTTTAAAGCGCTTACTAAAATCATCACGCTCTAGCATACGGGCGACGGTATGCTTGGCTGCTAATTGAATTAAATCAGCAGGCGACATGGCGTTCATCCACGTTGAATTAAACATCACTTGAGTTTTAGCAGGATCTAAAATCTTAAAGATTTGCTCTTGATAAGTTTGGGCATTCTCTAGGACTTGTTCACGCGTTAAGGGCTTACGCGTAACATTTTTTCCGGTAGGATCCCCTATCATGCCGGTAAAATCACCGATCAAAAATAACACTTCGTGACCTAGGTCTTGAAACTGTTTTAATTTATTGATGAGTACGGTATGACCCAAATGTAAATCGGGAGCCGTAGGGTCAAAGCCTGCTTTAATCCTTAAAGGACGTCCCTCTTGCAACTTTTTAACTAATTCGTGCTCGACTAAAACTTCATCAATGCCTCTTAATAAAGTTGCTAATACCTGCTCTTGCAATGTCTTTCTCCAAACTCAGATTACCTTGAAGGTAACGTTATAAAATTTTTGTTCTGTCTTTCCCACAATTTAAGTCACGCAATGTAGGCCGGAATAAGCCCATGCTAGCGTGGCGCGTGGGGGCGTTTCCGACACAGGTGCAAAGTGAATGCCGGAAACG
>CAIZMK010000083.1 GCA_903934035.1 uncultured Methylococcaceae bacterium | reverse complement strand
TCGAGCGTAAGCGAAAAAAGCGTTTCCGGCATAGCTGCCGATCGAACTGCCGGAAACGCAACCACTCGCTACGCTCGGGTGGCCTTATTCCGGCCTACATTATTTAGAACCTATAATGGATTGAAGCCCCGTAGGCCGGAATAAGACTTTTCGAGCGTAAGCGAAAAAAGCGTTTCCGGCATAGCCGCCGATCGAACTGCCGGAAACGCAACCACTCGCTACGCTCGGGTGGCCTTATTCCGGCCTACATTATTTCGTACCTACGATGGATTGAAGCCCCGTAGGCCGGAATAAGACTTTTCGAGCGTAAGCGAAAAAAGCGTTTCCGGCATAGCTGCCGATCGAACTGCGGGTAACGCAACCACCGCTAGGCTCTGGAGGCCTTATTCCGGTCTACAGTTAAATAGCTCGGGCGCTGTTCCGAAGGAGGGTTTTTACTCAATAAACTTGCGTATAACTGACTCTAGCTTCTTTTAGCTCTATGGCTATTTCACGTTGCAGACGGAAATTTCTGCGGGTATGGGCGATGTTGTAGGGTATGTTGGGGTTTTTCTCGTATTTGACTGCAGTGCGGATCAAGCCTATCCATTGACGATCGTTATCTTCCATTTCTTTAAAGCGATTACGAATCCGTTCTAGTTCTTGATTACAATAAGTAACAAAACCTGCGGCATAAAAGACACTGTTTTTTAAGTAGTCATTTAAAGCCGCTATATCACCGTTGATTTCGGCGACTACTTGTTCAAAATTACTCGGTTCTGGTTGTTTTTCTAGTTCTTCTGCTGGTTTTTTAACTGCATTAGTCGCTTCATTAACGGGGGGCAGATTAGATTCTGAATTCATCGCTGCTTTAATGGCTGTTTTAACAGTTCTACCCACAGCAGGCACAGCGGTCGGTGTTTTATCTGCCCATAAACCATAACGCAAATAATGAGTGACATCTTGTTTGCTCATGTCTTTGCCTTGATAAAAGGCTTCTAGGGTTTTAATTTCGGCTGATCTTTCATCTAATAAACGTTCGCGTGCTTGCAAGGGTTTAGCAATGAAAGCTTCAACAGCCACTCGACCAAAACGTAAAAATAACACCTGAAAGCCATGGCGTATACGAGCTTGCTCTATGTTTTCATCAGCATCGAGTAAGGTTTTACGTACGTCATGTGTTTCCCACAACAAAGATTGCGTTTTATGGGCAATTTGATCGATTAACACTTGTAATGATTGCGCTAATTGATCAGTAAGTTCGGTTTCAAACTTTTGTTGAATTTCTCTAAACAATTCTTCACGAATTTTATAATTGCCTTCTCGTGGATCAGGCATAGAAATAGTTCGGCCTGCGGTATAAATACGTTTAAGCTCATCCATTTGCCCAGTCGTTAAATTGGATAGTAAGCCGTCGATCTTTTCGTCATAAGCGGCATGTAAAGTTGCCAATTCTTGATGCTCTGCACCTATGGCATCGGCTTCTTTACGACCTTGAATACTCTCGGCATACCAGACATCAAAATCTTTTTTGATGCGTTGCCATTCACGTCCCCACCACTGATTAAATTCTTTACCTAGTAGGTCATCTTCTTCAGTTTCACCTTCGGCAATATTTTCATAAAGGGGTTCTAGTTTGCCCAAAATTTCAGCAGCATAGTAACGAATGTTGTTAACCAAGGCATCGCAGCGTTTTTGTAATACTTCCGAGCGTTCATGATCAATATAATAGTTAACGGTATCTTTTAAGATTAAGACGCCATCGGTGATACCGAGTTTTTTAAGTTTGTTTTTATCGTCGGCAGCTTTTGAGCGTCGTAGCGTATCTTCTGAGGGTATGCCAGATTCAACCAAATGAGAGCGTGCGCATACTGGGATCATGCGGCGTTCGGGAACGCTAGGCCAGTAGTTTCTATGTTTGATTAAAGTTTCTTTGAAATCGATAGGATCATCTAAAGCATCGGCTTGAGTCAATACTACAAAGATTTTGTCGGATACTTTAATATTGGGGTCTTCGGTGTCGGCAATGACTAATATTTCTTTTTCTGGCCCAGTAATAGAAGGCTGTTTCATTTCTTTGGCATAAATAATGGCGTCACAACCTTTGAGTCGGTCTATAGCCTGTTCTGAATGCATTTGTATGCCAGAATTGAAGCCGGGCACATCATGAAAAATAATATCTCTGTCGCTGCGTAAGCGTACAGTTTTGAGTTGTATGCGTTTAATCGCTAAAGATTGGGCTCGATTTTTAAAAACGGCTGATTGTAGTTGTTCGCTAATTTCACTAATATCGATAAAAGCATGCGTATAGCCATTTTTTTGTTTGGTAAATTCGTGTATAGCTTGCAGATTCTTTTCGGTGTCTTCGAAATCTTCTTGAATTTCTTTTCTTTCTTTGTCACCCAGGTTATTGTCTAGCGCTGCTTTTCTTTGTTGTTGTAACTGGGCTATTTCTTCTTTACTGTAGTATTGAATAAATAACAATTGATCTTGTTCAGTTTGGGCAGACCAAATTTCTGTACTGGTAAACGTGCATCTTTCGCGGGCGGAAGGCAGAATTTCTTGACCTAACCAAGCATTCAATAAGGCGCTTTTTCCTGCTTTTTCAAGGCCAATGACCGCGACCTCAAAACGATTGGCATGTAAGCGTTCTAGTTGTCTGTTTAATCGAGTATGTTCGGCGTTGAGTTTTTGCACCAGCTCTGGAGCAATATCTTCGTTGGTTTTATTACACAAGGTGACTAATTTATCAGCCAGCACAGAGGTTATTTCCAAACGTGCAAGTTGTTGTTGACAAGTTTCTAGCCAAGTAGCCATAGATATTCCAGAGTTGTTAGGTGCTTATCAGTAGATTGTAGCCTAGTCTGTCTGTATGAGTCTAAGCTACAAGATTACTTTTTGTTTTTATTAATGACTTACGTCAACTTTTTCGCCTTTAGCTTGACCGATTTCAGAGAGTGTTTGGTTAAACCAAGCTGTGTCAAGATCAAAAGGTTTGCCGCCTTTAATGCGTGGGAATTCAATGGCGCGCAACACACCACCACGGTCTTCGTCGTGACCAATAACACCCGATTCGCGACGGAAAGCGCATTCAACCGCTAAGTCAGCACAAGATTTGATTAAGCGGATGTCTTCAACATTAGATGCTGAGGCTCTAGCGAAATAACCTGATTTTTGGATTAAAGTTTTTTCGGCACCTAGCATGTCGGCAAATTGTTCACCGAACCATTTGCCTGGGTTGACGGCATCTAGTTTGACGTGACCGAAAGCATCGCGTGGAACTTCTTGGCCTTTGGCTTGCATTTCGGCAACGATAGACTCTACGCCTGCACCTTCAGAAACGAAGATATTGACGCAATCATATTTATCCATAACGGCACGTAAGCGTTGTGCTTCTGCAGCGATGTCGATAGTCATTTCAGGTATGAAGATGGCATGAACTTCAAAGGCATTGCGATCAAGGCCTAGTTCAGGCAACCATTCTTCCCGATCAAGACGTTTACGATATTGCTGAGCGGTTGCAGCCGTTAACCAGCCACAGCTACGTCCCATGACTTCATGGACGATGAGCATACGTGGATTAGCGTTGTTTTCGGCAACTACGTTTGAAAAATATAGAGCACCTTGTTCTGCAGCCGTCCAAGCACCGAGTGATTGTTTAATTGGAAATACATCATTATCAACGGTTTTAGGCAAGCCGATAACAGTCAGGCCATAGTTGTTATTAGCAAGGAATGCAGCTAAATCAGCAGCAGCGGTATTGGTATCGTCGCCACCTATGGTGTGCAATATGTCGACGCCATCTTTAACCAATTGATCCGCAGCTACTTTTTGTGGATCTTGGCCTTCTTGAACTAGGCCGCGTTTTAGGCAGTCCTTAACATTGGTTAGTTTAACGCGACTGTTGCCAATTAATGAGCCGCCAAAGCGATGTAAAAGACCTGCTTTTTCTCGGATTTCAGCTGTAACGGTATAAAAGTCGCCTAAAAGCAAACCTTTGTAACCACTACGATAGCAGATGATTTCAATGGAAGGATCGATTTCGGTGTAACGTTCGATAAGGCTACCGATAGCTGAGTTTAGGCAAGGTGCCAAGCCGCCTGCAGTAAGAATAGCGACTTTTTTTGGTTTGTTCATAAGTATCGTAAGGTATGAGGTTGGACAAGTATTAGTAGGAAGCTGCAAGAGTTTCTCTATTAGAGTTATCGTTTCACGCCAAGTTAAAATAACACAGGTGAATTACTGTGTATTAACTTAGACTTAGGGCTAAAACGCTAGAGATTTTACCATGAAGAAATAATAGCTGAAACTTTTCATTAAAAGTAAAAGCTTAGTTTATTTCTTAAAGTAATCGTTGATGACGGCTGCTACTGTTAATTCGTTTTTAGCTAAAGGTTTGATAATACTGAAGGCATCGAACAGTATTTTCAATGCTTGGGGTAGTTTGGCAATATTTTGTCGAATCAAATCGTAAGAGCCAAACATTGCTAGAGTAAAGAATTGTTTGATTAAAGAGTAATGGTTTCTGTTTAAGCCAGCCAGAATAGCAATGGATTGCAATGCGTTGTTTCCACCACATTGTAGGTATTTAAATACCGCTGTTTTAAGGAGTTCGTTAGACATCACGCCATAAAGGGCATTGGCTAAGACATTAAGATTGGCGTTGGCATTTTGTCGGTCACGATAATAGGCTTCTATTTTTTTATGAATTAAATCTGTATTGTAAAAGTCAGGCATCGCTAATAAATGCGCACTTAATATTTGTATATCTGAAAATACAGCCGTTAAGCCGCCGCCGGTTAAGGGATGGCGCATATTAAGGGCGTCGCCTAACATTACAGCACCTTTTCGGATGATGGGTTTTGCAGCCATATAATGATTAGGCATGACTTTAAAACCACCGGTTTGTATGGCTTGATCATAGCTGTAGCGCATACTTTCAGGGATATAGGGTGTTACGTGGGCGTCTAAGTGCGCCTGTAGTAATGATTTTCTAGGCAGTAGTTCGCCTGGGTAATCGATCAGCAGTCTGACCTCATGACTAGAGATTGGATAACAAATAAAAGGTGTCGGACCCGATAAAAACACATGACCATGTTTAGGAAAGGGCATGTCGCAATCATTTAAGATCAAGCCAATAAAATAGGAGGTTACGGTCTTTTCATTGTTGCTGAGGTCATCTCTAAAGTTTGAGAAGAAGCCGTCGCTGGTAATCGTTAAGGGGGCGTGTATGGTTTTTATTTCTGAACTGAGTTCTTCACGATAACTAACGCCAATAATTTCTTGGCGATCATTCTCTAGTAGATGTAAAGCTTTGCCGTGGATTTTTGTGACGGATTCATTGGCTAAGGCAGAAGCTCTGATTTTCTGTAAAAATTGGCCATTATGTAAGCCCATACCTCTATAGTGATTGGGGTAGGGGATAGTGGTTTTTTGTTCGCCTTGTATGAGTGCGTAGCCATCTACTGTTTGGGCGTCAAAGTCTTCTAGTAAATCTAGCAAGCCCATTTGTTCTAGGGATAAAACAGCGCCTGGTTGCAATAATTCACCGACGATACGTTTTTTCTCTTTGAAACATTGATCAATTAATGCGATTTTAATACCTTTCGGAGCTAAATAGGCGGCGATAGTGGCGCCAGCCATGCCTGCTCCAATAATGCAAATATCGAATTTTGATTTCATATTAGACAAGTTGTGATTCCCGCTTTACCAAGTTGATGCTTTCTCATTGATGTACATTAATTCTATAGTATCTGCTTAAAGCCCAAATAGGGAATATATTTCTATAATTGGCATAAGTTATCATACAGTTATAATTAAAAACACCTGAAATGCTTTCTTGAGCCCAGTCGCCTATGTCTGTTTGTCTATCCAGTAATAGGTTTATGCCAGATTTAATTAGACTTTTATCTTTAAAATCAGCAGCCATTAGGGCTAATAGAGCCCAACTAGTATTAACTACTTGCGAAGATTGGGACTCAGTATAAACCATTTTAGAGCAAGATTCGAAAGTCTCCCCCCAGCCACCATCATTTTTTTGTTTAGTGATTAAAAAAGCGCAGGCTTTATTAAGGCTATTTGAGAGTAATACATCCTCATAATAATCTTTGTTTTTAGCCTTGCTGAGTGCTTCTATGGCAAACCAACTGGCATAAGTAAAGCAGACTGCCCAGCCTCCATACCAAGAGCCATCTGGCTTTTGTTGATTTAAAATAAACTTTAAGCCAGTTTTGATAGCTTTGCGTATTTCAGAGCTTCTAAAGTGAGGGTAGCTTTCTTGAAATTCAATGAGAGAAATCACACAAGCAGCGGTGCATTCGGTCCAAGAATAATCAATCATAATATCAGCAAAGACTTCAGAGGGATTTAGTTTCTCTAACCATTTTGGCGCGCGCGTTAATTCATAAGTCGCCCAGCCGCCATCTGGATTTTGATAAGACAGCAATGAATCTATAGCTAGTTGTAAACGAGTCTCTGATATTGCAGGATCGACTAGGCCCGATTGATGTAGAGCTAAAGTTGCACTGAGGCCTTCTGCGGTGCAATCGGCCACTGGCCAGCCATTTTCTGCGGTAGAAA
This sequence comes from uncultured Methylococcaceae bacterium, assembly GCA_903934035.1. GTDB lineage: Bacteria > Pseudomonadota > Gammaproteobacteria > Methylococcales > Methylomonadaceae > Methylobacter_C. The sequence goes on along the minus strand of CAIZMK010000083.1, from coordinate 11,336 downwards.
AGGGCCAAGTGCCGATCATGGGGTGTCGAAAGAACTCGGCATGACTTGCATGTTCTGCTTTGATTTGGGAGAGATCAATAAACTGATAGCTTTTTGTAAGGGTTTCAGGAAAGAGTTTGCCTAAATCGCTTTCAAGCAAGGCACGACTTGCAAAGGCGGTATCCCAAAGTTGGGAGCCGTTATAGCCATTCATTTTCATGCCGTCTTCGGCTATCCATAAATAATCATACCATCTCGCTACGTGCTTTTTGAATTGTGCGGAGTCTTTGCCGTAGGCATGCCAGCTACAAATAGAATTAATGGCTTTATTGACGGGGCCTATATTGATGTAATCGGTTTGCGCATCTTCGGCATCCAGATACTTTAAGATATAGTCGCTCGCTTTACTTCTTATCCAGCTATTTGCAAAGTTTTCATAATGATTGGTGAAGAAATTCATCCATTTTAAAACAGGAGAAAGCGTGGTGTAGCAATCTTTCTCGCAAACGCTATTGCGATGCTCAGACCAAGTTATATTTTCAAAGTCTTCGTTATAGAGTTCTTCTCTTAATGATAGGATCAGCTCATTGTCAGGCGCTTTAATTTTATGTGCATAACAATACGCCATGGGTAAATAAACCATGCGACTGTGGCACCAGTAGCGTGATGGATGTATCGGCAGCCATTTTGGAAATAACCACATTTCAGGAAATAAGCTGTTAAATCCTTGCCAGTCATAACAATTTAAAATCGCCAGATAGAATTTTCCCCAAGATGGTATACCTATAGCTCCACCGTGGTTTTTGATCCAAGCTCTGGCTTTGATCATGCGTTCATCATCTTGACTAATGCCCAATAAGCGCAAAGACACATATTGCATGACGGTGCCGAACATGGTCGATTCACCTTCTATGTGCATACCCCAGCCCGCATCTTGATTCTGATGATTGAATAAATAAAGTTTCATCATTTCAGTATGTGCTTTAGGAAAAGCTGTGTCGGTAATATAAGCCGCTATCAATAAGCCAGGTAATAAAAATAATGGCCCTCCGTAATCGCCAGGCCAATGGCCGTCATCACTTTGCAAGCAGGCATAGTAATTCATGGCTTTAATTAGTGCGTCGGTGATGTTTTGATCGTCAGCGTTTTCTGCTTGCGGGATAGTACCAGTAAATGCTTTGAAGTTTTTGTTAACAGCAGCGTGCCTAAAAACTTGATCGCCAGAATTGGGGTTGTTAGCTTTATTAAACTGAAAGTCTAGTGCGAGTTGCGCTATTTCATCATCAGAAATGTTATTGGCGTTTTTTAGATGTTCGTCTATGTTTCTTGAATCCGATTTATATGACCAAATATGCCGACCTTTAACGGTGAGTAATTGCCAGTTTTTCCAAGAAGATTTTATAGAGAGCATAGTGATGTGGTTGAGTTGGTTTCGTAGGTCGGGTTAGCGTAGCGTAACCCGACATTTCGTAGGTGATTTTGTCGGGTTACGCTACGCTAACCCGACCTACTGTGGGCAGTGATGCAGAGAGTGGTAACGATATTCCAATACTCAACTAAATATTGCGATACGTACCATAGCTATAAAGCCTTTAAGTTTTTTCAACAAGCTAGGGGGCTTGCGTAGATGTTCATGACCAGGCAATAATTGCCCTTTAGCGAGCTTGCCTATTTTTGTTTTGACTGCAGGATCTAGTTTGCCATCGGCCGCTAATTCAAAAAACAAAGCCTTGACGTTGCCTAAGTCAAAGAAATCCCGTTGCCATTCCCATTTATAATCACCACCATAACGAAACCAAGAGCCACCGATGCCAGCGACTTCGTAGTGACTGCCGTCTTCTCGCAATGCGGGTGATATTTGCGTCCACAAACCAATCACTTCGCCTTGTTTTTCATCAATTAGAATACGGTGATAAGGATAGCGCCATTCTTCAAAGCCTTCCATTTGCACGCCTAAGGCCCATTCTTCTATTTCTTTACGACTACGTGCCACAAACTCTTCATTAGGGCCAATATTCCAGCGATATTCTGCATTATCGGTATACATGGCGCCTAAGTATTTTGGCCAATTGCCTGCTTTTTCAGCATCACGATTGGCTTGTAACCAGCGTTCAACCATTTCTTCTAATTCTGCTCGGGGATATGCGGCCATTCGTTGTCTCTATTTAGTTCAGTTCGATTTTAAGTGCTTTGCTAGGGCAATATTTTACTGCTTGCTGGGCTTTAGTGAGTAAATCTAAGGTCGGATGTTCTTGTAATAGCGTTACCTGACCCGCTTCGTCCACATGAAAAAGTTCGGGAGCTTCAGTCATGCAGGTTGCATGGCCTTGGCATAGGTCTCTGTCCAAATGAATTTGAAAGCTAGGAGCAGACGATGAGTTAGTCTTTACGTTATTTTGTATAATCTCTTCGGCAGCAACTTTAAGTTCAGTGCGTTTTATATAACGAACTCGGCAAGGTGAACGCGGTTGTACGACCATTTGGGTGAAATCATCTTGATAGTAATCTTTCTGATCGATCAATTCAAAAGTATAGCGACGTAATAATATGCTGAATATCGCTTTTAATTGCAGCATGGCAAAAGCATTGCCGGTACATTTGTGTTTGCCGCCGCCAAAAGCAATCCAACTAAAAGGCAGTGCATCTTCTTGGCGATCTTCAAGGTAACGATCAGGATCAAACTTTTCTGGTTCAGGGAATACTTCTGAAATTCGATGTGATACGCGAGGTGAGGCGCACACATATTTTCCGGCTTTAACGGTGTAATCTTTAAAGTGAAAATCTTTCATCACTTTGCGGATTAAGAATATTAAAGGTGGATGTAGGCGCAATACTTCTTTGATGACATTTTCTAGGATGGGAATTTCACGTAAGGATTGAAAGGTGACCTCGCCATCGACACCGAAGTGTTGGTCCAATTCTTTTAGTACACGATTTAGTTGTTCTGGTCGTTTAGCCAATTCCAGTAAAGTCCAAGCGGCAGTGCCTGCAGTGGTATGGTGTCCGGCGAATATAGTGCCTATTAACATGCCGGTTATTTCATGAGCTGATAAAGGACTGCCATCATCGTAACGTGCATCGATCAATAATTGGAAAGCATCTTCACTTTTCTGTGTTTTTTGGGATCTTTTGGCGATAATGCCTGTGACGAGTTCTTGCAGTTTAACTCTGGCTTTATCACGTCTCCGAAAAACAGGTAAGGGCAGATAGGGAAATACAAAAGCCAGTGGATTGACGCCTTTTTCAAGATCATGATAAATCTTGGCAAACTCATCATTAAGTTCGTAACGGAATTCGTTGCCGAGTAAGCAGTGGCTTGAGGTATAAATAGTGAGTTCTTTCATAAACTCAAGTAGATCGATTTCTCCGCTATCACCCCAATTAGCAATCATTTGCTCAACTTCTTGAACGATGACTTGTGCGTAGCCCCGCATCGGCTTATCGCGCAATACTGGCATCAGCATTTTTAGTTGCTGGTCTTTTTTATGCGGAGGCGCATCAAATACCACGCCTTTGCCAAATATAGGCGTCATTATTTTATAGGCTTGGCTTTGATCCAATTGAGCGTCTGGAGCACGAAAAAAAGCTTCGTTAGCTTGAGGTCCTGTCATTAGTACCATTTGTTGATGGAACATACGAAACTCACCAATTTCTCCCAGTGTATTTCTTAGTCGCATCATATAATCGAAAGGATTCTTTCCGAAGGCGAGCATATGACCCAGTAGTGGTAATGCTCCCGGCATTTTTGGGGGAGCTTGTTCTGCTGTCTTGGTTTTTGTTGTATTCGTTTCGGTCATAAGTTAATCAAGAGGGTGGGTATTATTAGGAGTGCAAGCTATTAAATTTAAGATATAACATTTTAGCTTAATCGTTTACTTTTAGACAGGATTGATCTGAGGGTAGGCTAAAGGCGAAGGGCGAAGTCTAGTATCTGTTATGCCACAATTTTTAGCCTACTAAACTTAGTCTTTCGCCTTGAGCCTTTCCTCTGGGTTAAAAATTATCATAGTGGTGTATTTTTCCGACTAATTTCATAACTATTTTGTGTTATCCTACTCGGCTAAATTTTATTCAATCATTTCTCATATTACTTTATGCGAACTCGCGTTAAAATTTGCGGCTTTACTAGTGTTGATGAAGCTGTTTATGCAGCTCAATTAGGCGTGGATGCGATAGGCTTAGTCTTTTATGCGCCTAGCTCAAGAAATGTTGAAATTGAGCAGGCTATCAATATAGTCTCTGCACTACCTGCCTTTACTTCGGTAGTTGCATTGTTTGTTGATGAGCAAGAGGCGCGCATACGAGAAGTATTGGCACAAGTTAATATAGATTGTCTTCAATTTCATGGTGATGAATCTCCCGAGGCTTGCAGAATTTATGGCAAGCGTTATATTAAGGCGGTCAGCATGAAAGCAGGCATTGATATTGCGGCACTGTCACAACACTATCATGATGCTTCTGGCTTATTACTGGATGCCTATCATCCTGATGAAAAAGGCGGTACGGGTCGTCAATTTGATTGGGCGTTAATTCCTCAATCCTGTAGTTTGCCGATTATTCTCGCTGGTGGACTCGAAGCTGCCAATGCTATACAAGCGATACAAGCTGTAAAACCTTACGCGCTGGATGTCAGTAGCGGAGTAGAAGTAAAAAAAGGCATTAAAGACTCGCTTAAAATGGCGGCATTTATAAAACAAGTTAATGAAGGTAATAGAATAATAACATGACCGAAAAATATAATATGCCCGATGAGCGCGGACATTTTGGACCTTATGGCGGCATCTTTGTTGCAGAAACATTAATTCCACCTGTTCAAGAACTTGATGCTGCTTATCAGCGCTATATGAATGATCCAGAATTTATCGCGGAAATGGATGCTGACTTGCAACATTATGTAGGTCGACCTTCACCGCTTTATCATGCAGAACGCTGGAGCAATGAATTAGGTGGTGCGCAAATTTATTTAAAGCGTGAAGACTTAAATCATACGGGTTCACATAAAATCAACAATACCATAGGTCAAGCATTACTAGCTAAACGTATGGGTAAAACGCGTATTATTGCTGAAACCGGCGCTGGCCAACATGGCGTGGCAACTGCGACCATAGCTGCCAGATTAGGTTTAGAATGTGTGGTTTACATGGGTTCTGTGGACGTTGCCAGGCAATCATTAAATGTCTACCGCATGAAACTACTTGGTGCCACTGTGGTTGCCGTTGAATCAGGCTCAAAAACCTTAAAAGATGCTTTAAATGAAGCGCTTAGAGATTGGGTAACCAATGTTGATAATACTTTTTATATTATCGGCACAGTAGCAGGCCCACATCCTTATCCAGCCATGGTACGTGATTTTCAAGCCATTATTGGCCGTGAAGCTAGGCAACAATGTTTGGATCAAACTGGACGCTTGCCCGATGCCTTAGTTGCTTGTGTGGGTGGTGGCTCTAATGCCATTGGTTTGTTTCATCCTTTTATTGATGATGCTTCAGTTAAAATGTACGGTGTTGAAGCCGCAGGTGACGGCATTGAAACAGGTCGCCATTCTGCACCGCTGAGCGCAGGTCGTCCTGGTGTTTTACACGGCAATCGAACTTATTTGATGTCTGATGATGACGGTGAAATTATCGAAACTCACTCTATATCGGCAGGTTTAGATTATCCGGGTGTTGGCCCTGAACATGCTTGGCTGAAAGATACAGGTCGTGCTGAATATCCTAATATCACTGACAATGAGGCTTTAGAAGGTTTTCATGCTTTAACGTTGATGGAAGGCATTATTCCTGCTTTGGAATCGAGTCATGCGATGGCTTATACAATGAAATTAGCCCCCACTATGCGTAAAGATCAAATTATTATTGTTAATCTGTCTGGGCGTGGCGATAAAGATATGCAAACAATGGCAAGACGTGAAGGAATAGAGTTATGAGTCGATTAGCCGCTACTTTCGAAGCACTTGCCAATTCAGGTCGCAAAGCTTTAATTCCTTTCATTACCGCAGGCGATCCGCATCCTGATTTTACCGTAGGGATGATGCATGCTATGGTTGAGGCTGGCGTTGATGTTATTGAATTGGGTGTACCTTTTTCTGATCCTGTCGCAGATGGCCCGGTTATTCAGCGCGCTAGTGAGCGTGCTTTGGCTCATAAAATGAGTTTAAGACGTACTTTAGACATAGCCAGTGAATTTCGTAAAACAAATCAACAAACTCCCGTCGTAGTGATGGGTTATTTAAACCCTATTGAAGCGATGACCTATGAAGGCTTTGCCAATGCAGCGCAACGTGCCGATATCGATGGTGTATTAACGGTTGATTTGCCGCCTGAAGAAGCTAAAGAGTTTTCTGATTCCTTAAAGGCGCGTGAAATAGATCCTATTTTCTTATTAGCACCTAATAGTAGTGATGAGCGCATAAAGAAAATGGATGAGATAGGTAGTGGATATTTATACTATGTGTCGCTTAAAGGTGTTACCGGTGCGGGCCATTTAAATAGTGTTGATGTTGAAAATAAGCTACAAGAAATTAGAAAGAATACTCGTTTGCCGGTAGCAATTGGTTTTGGTGTAAAAGATGCAGAAACAGCAAAAACCATTGGTAATATTGGTGATGGAGTCGTTATCGGCAGTGCTTTGATTAGTAAAATCGAAGCTCATTTAGATGAGCCAGAGCTTGCTAAAAATGAAATTGTTGAGTTATTAACAACTATGCGCCTAGCATTAGATAGTCTTTCAGCGTCATAAAACATCTCGGAGCCTATAATGAGTTGGTTTGAAATATTACTTCCAAAAACAATTAGAACAGAGGGTTCTAATAAAAAAGGCACAGTGCCGGAAGGCTTATGGACTAAATGTCCTAGTTGTAACGCTATTCTTTATAACACTGAGCTGGAAAGAAATTTCAGTGTTTGTCCAAAATGCGAACATCATTTGCGTATTTCAGCCAGAGCTCGCTTAAATATGTTTTTGGATGAAGAAGGTCGTGAAGAAATTGGAAAGAATGTTAAGCCCGTCGATCCTTTAAAATTTAAAGACACTAAAAAATATAAAGAACGTATTACTTTAGCGCAAAAACAGACTAAAGAGCATGATGCCTTAGTTGTAATGAAAGGTCGTCTTAAAGGCAGTGAAATTGTCGTTGCCGCTTTTGACTTTAATTTTATGGGCGGATCTATGGGCTCTGTGGTCGGTGAACGATTTGTTCGCGGCGTCAATAAAAGTTTTGAATTAGGGATCCCTTTTATTGTATTTACCGCAAGTGGCGGTGCAAGAATGCAAGAGTCATTATTTTCTTTGTTTCAAATGTCGAAAACCAGCGCGGCATTGACTCGATTATCTGAAGCAGGAATTCCTTATATATCATTTATGACTGACCCAACCATGGGTGGTGTTTCTGCAAGTTTAGCGATGTTGGGTGATCTTAATGTTGCTGAACCCAAAGCATTAATTGGTTTTGCAGGCCCTAGAGTCATAGAGCAGACGGTGCGTGAGAAATTGCCTGAAGGCTTTCAGCGTAGCGAATTTCTGCAAGAGCATGGTGCAATCGATATGATTATCGACAGGCGTAAAATGCGTGATGAAATTGCCAGTATTTTGAGCTTACTCACGGCAAGCAAAACAGTAACAAAAACTTCCATAGCGCCTGCATTGATTGTCGAAGAGTCTGACGTTGATGATGTAGCGATAGACTTAGCACCGATAGATCAGGAATAATTCAGTAATTGTTTTATGATGAACTTTGATTCGTTAAAGGGATGGCTGGATTGGCAGGAAAGCTTACATCCTTTAGCGATAGACTTGGGGTTGGAGCGTGCTGCCCGTGTTCATCAGGCTCTTAACTCCGATGGCATCAAACCACTGACTATTACTGTAGCAGGCACTAATGGTAAAGGCTCATGTATCGCTTATCTTGAGAATATATACAGGGCTCAGGGTTATCGTGTAGGCTCTTATTCCTCTCCGCATATCCTTAAATATAACGAAAGAATAAAAATAGACGGCAAGCCTGTATCCGATGAGTTAATTTGCGAAGCGTTTTCGAGAATAGAATCGGTGCGAGCCGATACTTCTTTAAGCTATTTTGAGTTTGGTACTTTGGCCGCATTGGACATATTTAGGCGATCAAACTTAGATGTGCAATTGCTTGAGGTCGGATTAGGTGGGCGTTTGGATGCTGTCAATATTATTGATCCCGATATCGCCTTGATCAGCAGTATTGGTATTGATCATGTGGATTGGTTAGGTGCAACCCGTAGTAGTATCGGCCAAGAAAAAGCAGGTATTTTTCGAATCAATACCCCAGCCATTATAGGCGACTGCGAACCGCCTTTATCTTTAGTGCAAAGCGCTATCGAAAAAAAGGCTCATTTATTTTGCATTAACAAAGATTTTCATTACCAAAAACAAGCAACAACTTGGGATTGGTATTTTGGTAACACGCATCTGAGTGATCTTCCTGAGCCAGGATTAAAAGGTGAGCATCAATATCGAAATGCTTCAATAGCTATTTTGGCAGTGCAATTGTCAGCAAAAAAATTACCCGTTACTGATGAATCAATTCGAGTCGGATTGAAAAATACTCAATTACTCGGTCGATTTCAATTAATTAATGATAAAATTCCAGTGTTATTGGATGTTGGTCATAATCCTGAAGCGGTTAAAACATTACTTGAATATTTAGTCATGACTTTTCCTGGTAAAAGAATACATGCCGTATTTTCAATGATGAAGGACAAAGATATAGCCACTGTGCTCGAAATTATGAATCCTGTCGTCTCCGATTGGTTTTTTGCGCCATTAAAAAATCCAAGAGCAGCAACGGAAGTGATGATGCGTGAGTTTTTTTCACGTAGCTCGGTTAAGCAGGTATCTTTCGGCTACACTGGCTTTGCTGAGGCATTTAATGCGGCTAAAAATCAAGCGCAAAAAGATGATTTGCTGCTGGTTTTTGGATCTTTCTTTTTGATATCTGACTGTTTAAATGAATTTGAAAAAAGTGAGTTGAAAAAATGAATCAAGAATTAAAACAACGTTTAATTGGTGCTGTAGTGGTCACCTCGCTTGCTGCTATATTTATTCCTATGATATTCGATGATCCTGTTGATAATAGTGGTCAGACGGTCAGCGAATTAGTTATACCGCCCCCCCCTGTTAATACTGCTGATGAATCCGCTAATAAATTAGCGACCAGCTCAGCTGAAGTTTTAAACAAACAAGATACAGAGACTGAAACGGCTCTTAGCGCTGAAGATGGGCCAGAGCTTAGCGCTAATAAAGAACAAGCTTTCGATGAGCCTGTGGAAGATAGTCCTGTAATGGAGCCAGAAGAAGCTTCGGCTACAACTAGGCATGCTAATCCAGTCTCATCGTTGAATAGCGCTATCAATAAACCTATAAAAGCGATAAAGAAAATAGAAAACACTGAGCCTAAGCAGATTGTTCCAGTACAACCATTGGTTGTTGAAAGTACCAGTAAGCCAGTAAAAGCAAGTTCTGGTTTAAAACGCTGGTATCTCCAGGCTGGAACGTTTAGTAAAAAAGAAAATGCATTGTCATTGATAGAGTTGCTTCATAGTCAAGGTCTACCGACTATTTTGGAGCCAATTAATGGGCCAGGAAATGCAGCCTTATATCGTATTAAAGTAGGGCCTACCCTTGATAAAAAACGCGCATCGGAAATGAAAGCAAAATTAGATGCCCAAAAAATACAATCTCTTATGATGTCAGAGTAATAGTTACTCTGGTTATAAAAGCATTACCTAACTGAAATAAAGTCAAAGTGATCGATTTCAATAGTTTGTTATGGATAGATTTTGTCATTATTGGAATAATTGCAATTTCCTTTATCAGAGGATTTATACGCGGTTTTAGAATAGAAGCCTTTTCCTTAGTGTTCTGGTTATTGGCTATGGCAATTGGCCTTGGCTTTTGCCATGATTTTTCGGTTTATTTTGATTCTATAATTAAGTTGCCCATAGCAAAAACAATCACTGCTTTTGTTTCGTTGATATTGATAACGAGACTGATCGGTATGATCATCCGGCTATTATTAGGCGCAATCATAAAGAAACCACAGTTGTTTTTTATGGATCGTTTGGCAGGCATGATAGTTGGGCTAATAAACGGACTAGTCTTAGTATTGATAATGATTCTATTAGCAGGGCTATCAAATTTACCTAAAGAACTTTGGTGGACTCAATCAATAGTGTTGCCTCCTTTTCAATTATCCGCAATTTGGTTGCGAGATAAAATCCCATCCGAACTGACTAATAATGTTCATTATCCAAAATACGGTGAATGATTTAAAAAGATACTTAATAGCTTTTTATCGCAATTAGTGTCTTTTTATGAATATGATTAATCAAAACTTATTATATAAAACATTGGCTAATAATCTAAAGGTGCAGAGTTACTGGCGCCAACATAACTTTCTATCTCATCATCTAACTTTGGGTAATAAATAATGTGCGGTATTGCTGCTATCGTTTCTCATCAAGCTGTTAATCAAGAGCTCTACGATGCTCTTACAGTCTTGCAACACCGAGGCCAAGATGCCGCCGGCATTGTTACTTGTGAGCGCGGACGATTACATTTACGTAAAGACAACGGTTTGACTCGTGATGTTTTTACAAATGATCAGATGTTTAAATTAAGAGGCAATATGGGTATTGCCCATGTACGCTATCCAACGGCAGGTTGTACTAGTTCTGCTGAAGCTCAACCTTTTTACGTTAACTCGCCTTTTGGGCTGACTTTAGCCCATAACGGTAATTTAACGAATACCGATGAATTAAAACAAGCGTTGTTTTTAGAAGATCAACGTCATATTAATACCGACTCTGATTCAGAAGTTTTGTTAAATGTCTTCGCTCATGAATTACAGAGCTTAGGCAAATTGGATTTAAGTGTAGACGATATATTTCAAGCCGTTTCTGGCGTGCATCGACGTTGTCGAGGTGCTTATGCAGTTGTGATTATGATAGCCGGCGTTGGTATTTTAGGTTTTCGTGATCCACACGGTATTAGACCTATCGTTTTTGGTGAGAGAAAATCAGAGCAAGGCTCTGAATTTATGATCGCCTCAGAAAGTGTTGCTTTAGATGTACTAGGTTTCGAGTTGATTAGAGATATAGAACCTGGTGAAGCAGTATTTATAGAAGAATCAGGCGTGTTGCACACTCAACAATGTGCTGAAGTCATAGATCATTGTCCCTGTATTTTCGAATATGTTTATTTTGCTAGACCCGATTCAATTATAGATCGTATATCTGTTTACAAAGCACGCTTACGTATGGGTGAGAAATTAGCTAAGAAAGTGCAGCGTGAATGGCCAGATCATGATATTGATGTTGTTATCCCAATAC
>CAIZMK010000082.1 GCA_903934035.1 uncultured Methylococcaceae bacterium | reverse complement strand
TACGCCCTTATAAAATAAGCCCTATAACATATAGACTTTCAATGTTGGGCGTATGCAATAAGCCCCTACGGTGTTTTTTTATCGTTTCCACGCCGATAAGAAACTTGTGTAGATACCTATGCATAGTCGTAGGTGGTTTCGCGACAGCAAACCGCCGCAAACACGCAAGATCAAAAACAATCAAACAAAAAACCTCACAAAGAAAAAACTAGGTGAGGGTCAGTTTGTGTGCCTCTGTTTATGGTGGATTGCTAGCGCGAATCCACCCTACATTGATATGCCGTAGGGTCGTACATGATTTATTGTTTGTATTTGGGACGTCCCTAGCGATACTGTGAAAGTATTATGACTTTAGCTTCCCTCTTTGTAAAAGGGGGATCGAGGGGGATTTTATTAAGTTATAGGTTATTGATATTTAATAATAATTTTTTAATAGATCAAATCTCCCTTGACCCCTCTTTGCTAAAGAGGGGAATAAAAAGAATACTTTCACAGTCCCTAGCGGATTGCCCCTGACAAAATAATTACTGGGTAATAACTTCTGTGCCTTTACCAATTAAAACGATGTCAGCGGGTCTCATAGCAAACAAACCGACAGTGACTACGCCAGTAATATTATTGATGATTTGTTCTAATTCAATTGGATTAAGAATGTTGAGGTTATGGACGTCGAGTATCACGTTATGATTATCAGTGATACAGTTTTCGCGCCATACTGGTTGGCCGCCTAATTTAACGAGCTCTCTAGCGACGTAACTTCTTGCCATAGGAATCACTTCAACAGGTAAAGGGAATTTACCCAGAACATCAACGCATTTGCTTTCATCGACGATACAAACAAACTTTTTGCTAGCTGCAGCAATAATTTTTTCGCGAGTTAAGGCGCCGCCGCCGCCTTTAATCAGATGTTTGTGAGGGCTGACTTCATCAGCGCCATCAACATACACATCAAGTGTTCCGACTGCATTTAAGTCAAATACAGGGATGCCAACTTTCTTTAAATGAGCAGTACTGACTTCAGAGCTAGACACTGCGCCTTCGATATCGCCTTTAATGTCGCCTAAATAATCAATAAAATGTTTGACGGTAGAGCCTGTGCCTACGCCAACGATGGCGACATCTTTAATATAGTGTATGGCTGCTTGTGCCACTTTTTGTTTTAATTCATCTTGAGTCATGGAAGCTTCCTGTTAAAAGTTATCGGTGTGCGATAATACCTCAGAATGGCGCGGAGTTCAGCCGTTTTTTAAATTTCCCTGTAAGAAAGCTCATTTGTCATGTAGGTCGGGTTAGCGTAGCGTAACCCGACAACGTATCAATGCTTAGGTTGAAAAAGATCTAAGTCATCTAACAGTCGTTTTTTAGTTTGACCTAACACCGAGGCATTAAATGCTGGTATCTGTACTGTTATTTCTTATCGGGCTACTTTCTGTCCAGCAATTTCAGGTATTGCCCAGCAATCTTTGGCTAATAATGGTTAGCTTCTCTGCTTTGGTTTTAGCAAGCTTACGTCACTGGTGTTTATTGTTCTTAGTGATGGGCGTGTTGTGGGCTGTGCTTTTTGCCATGCTGCGTTTAGACGATCAATTGCCAGAAGCATTAGAAGGTATCGATATTCCTGTGAGTGGTTATGTGGCGGATTTGCCTGAGCAAGATGATCGGCGCACGCGTTTTGATTTTATCGTGCAATCCTCTGAGCAAAAACTACCTCGTTTATTAAGATTAAATTGGTATTATCCTGAACACCCTATCAAAGCTGGTCAGCAGTGGTCATTTACCGTTAAATTAAAGCGACCTCATGGTAGTTTTAATCCGGGTGGCTTTGATTATGAGCGTTGGTTATTTACTGAAGGGATAGCTGCAACGGGTTATATTCGCCCCAGCCCTAAGCCAGTATTGCTGGGTGTAGCTTCAGCGTGGATGCATATATCTTTATGGCGACAAATAATTACTGATCGCTTATCAGAAGTGGCTAGTGATTGTACTCATTTAGGTTTGATTAAAGCGCTCACCATAGGCGATGGTAGTGGCATTTCTCAGCATGAGTGGGCAGTGTTTCGAATAACGGGTACTACCCATCTCGTGGTTATATCAGGTTCACATGTAGGTTTGATAGCTGGATTGGTCTATGTTTTAGTATTAAAGCTTTGGGCTAGGCTAGGTTTTTTAACGTATTCACCACAACGGATTGCAGCGCTTGCTGCAATGTTAACGGCCGTTTTTTATGCTGGATTAGCCGGCTTTTCGGTGCCGACTCAGCGTTCAGTGATTATGCTAACCGTGGTGATGTTGGCTATTAGTTTTCAGCGCAATACTAGGCCTTTTAATACTTTAGCCGTAGCATTATTGTTAGTGTTGATTATTGATCCTTTGGCCGCTTTGTCGGCGGGCTTTTGGTTATCCTTTTTAGCTGTTAGTTTAATTATCTATACTATTTCCGCTCGACTAGGCTCGTTTGGCTATCTATTAGAAGTCATTAAGATTAATTGGGCGACCTCCGTGGGTTTAGCGCCGTTGTTATTGTTCTTCTTTCAGCAAGTGTCGTTGATTTCGCCGTTGGCCAATTTTATAGCGGTGCCAGTTATCAGCGTATTAGTGGTGCCGTTGGCCTTAATCGGTGTTTTGTTAATGTTTTCGGTACCGGTCATCGCTCATGGCTTGTTTATTGTTGTTGATGGTATTTTACAAACCTTATGGTGGCTGTTGTCGTTAATGGCGGAGTTGCCGCTCGCCTCTATTAATCACGCGCAGCCTTCTGTCTGGGCTTTAGTATTTGCAGTGCCGGGTATTTTGTTAATGTTAGCGCCTGCCGGTATGCCTGCACGATGGCTCAGTATGGTTATGTTTTTACCGTTAATTTTTACTGCGCCCAAGTTGCCAGCGCTGGGTGCTATTAAGCTGACGGTACTGGATGTAGGGCAAGGTTTGTCGGTGGTGCTGCAAACCACTCATCATAATTTGGTTTATGATACTGGCGCTAAATTTTCCGCAGAAAGTGATATGGGTCTAAGTGCCATCCTGCCTTTTTTACGGCAACAGGGTGTCGATCACTTAGATACTTTGATTGTCAGTCATGGTGATAATGATCATATAGGTGGTGCGGAATCATTGTTGCGGGGCATGCCTACTCAGCAAATATTGACCAGTGCCACTGAACAGTTAAGCGCTCATGCACCTGAGACTTGCAAGGCAGGACAATCTTGGGTGTGGGATGAGGTGAACTTTACTATGTTGTCACCCCAACAAAGTTTTGTTTCAGATAACGATAATTCCTGTGTGCTAAGGGTTCAATCGAAACAGGGATCAGTGTTATTAGTCAGTGATATAGAGACTGCCGCAGAATCTTGGTTGGTAGAGACTTATGGACATGCTTTAAAGTCTGATATTTTGCTGGCCCCGCATCACGGTAGTAAAACCTCTTCTACGCTCAGTTTTTTAGAGGCAGTTAATCCTAAGTATGTATTAATTTCAGCGGGCTATAAAAATCAATTTGGTCATCCGCATCCGTTTAGCCTGCAACGTTATCAGCAAATGGGTGCTCTATGCTGGAATACAGCAGATAGAGGTGCTCTTATGTTAAGTGAAAAGGCAAATGACTGGGATGTTCATTCATGGCGTGATGAAAACGCTAAATATTGGAATAATCGGCATAAGTGAAAGATAATGTTTGTTTTTGATTTTATCTAAAGGCGATGAGATGGCTCAATTTACAGTGACTGGTGATGTAGATCCTTTTTTGCATATTAGTCTGTTGCGTGGGGAAACAATCTATTGCGAATCAAACGCGATGGTGATGATGGAAAGCGCTTTAGAGCTAAAAGGCAAAATGACTGGCGGTTTGGGTAGTGCTTTAATGCGCCGTTTTGCTAATGGGGAGTCGTTCTTTCAAGAACATATAGAAGCAACAAGAGGCGATGGCGATTGTTTATTGTCGCCCACTTTACCAGGAGCAATACAAGTCTTAGATGTCGGTGCTATCAGTTATAAAATTACTGATGGTGCATTTGTGGCTGCCGAAAGTGGCGTATCTCTGAATGTACGTTCACAAAACTTAGGATCAGCCATGTTTGGACAAACAGGCGGATTCTTTATATGTGAAGCCAGTGGTGTTGGAAAATTAGCTGTATCAGGTTTTGGTTCTAGTTTTGTCTTAGATGTAGAGCCGGGTAAAGACATTATTATTGATAATGCTCATGTAGTCGCTTGGGATAGCTCTTTGAATCATGAAATCTCGGTTGCAACACAACAGTCGAGTGGTTTGTTAGGTCAGTTGGTGAACAGCGTCACCAGTGGTGAAGGCATGGTGCTAAAGTTTTCCGGTAGAGGCAAAGTGGTCATTTGCTCTCGTAATCGAGAGAATTTTATCGCTTGGTTACTTAAAGGAATGCCGGGGTAGTTGATTATTCAATAGCAATGTAGGTCGGGTTACGCTATCGCTAACCCGACTTACATAAATGCGCCAAGCTGGGGCTTGGTGTTCCCGAAAAAAGTCTTAGCTGCTTAGCTGCTCTATAGCAATTGGGGCTGGCTGAAATAAATCAGCGATCAGTTTGAAGTAACTTGCGAATTTGGGTGGTACAGGGATGTCCCAAGCTCTGCCGGTGATATGTCCAAATATATTGGTTAACCAAATGCGGTTAGATTGCGCATCTTGGATTAATAGTTGATAAGCATTGTCTTTGCTGGCAATGGCAAAATCATTCATCCAAACTTCAATGGACTCGGCTTCTCCTTCGAGTTTAATGTTGACATAGACTTTGCGTGCGTCTATGTCTAATTCAAAGTCGATTAAATGAGCGATGCCTTTAAGTATTTTATTAGTTGTCCAAACCACCATCATTTTTGGAGTCCATTTGATAGCTTTTTTGATAAAGTATGTTTTGTAGTTCATGGGTCGTTGTTATTGGATAGGTTGCTAATTAATCAAAAAAGTTAATTTCAGTGGATTAAAAAATTGTCATTTTGTAGGGACAGGTCGCGACCTGTCCCTATATTACGATCGCCAATAAGACGAGAGTATTATTCAAGCTATTTTTTATTTTGGCGCTGATAAATCTAAGCTGTGTTTAGTTTTGTTTGAGTCGGTGCTGCTTTTGTTTTGTTTAGAAGGTTTTGAATTGCCAGTTTTAGCTTTTTCATCAGCGTTTTCATCTAGTAAATCAACATCTTGGCTAGAGTTGCCATCATGTATTAAGAAATCACGATTTTGTAGATAAGAGTTTTTGATAAAGTCATAACGATTAACTGAGCCTTCATCCATGATTTTTTCAGTGGTCATTAAGTTTGCGCGTCTATCAACAATATCAATAGCCTTAGAACCGGCAATTGCCCCGCTAATTACGTTGGTTCCAAAAGCGGAAACATAAGTTAATGGATTGAACAGTGCATCGCCCACTATGCCTAGGGCATCTCTTGGATTACTAGGGCCGAAAAATGGCAATACTAAATAATTTCCTGCTGGAACTCCCCAGACACTCAGTGTTTGTCCGAAATCTTCATCATGTTTAGGTAAGTCTACCTGTTTCGCTACATCAATAAAACCAGCGACGCCCACAGTGGAGTTAACGAGAAATCGTCCTGCATCCATGCCGCCTTGGTTTAGTTTGAATTGTAATAGGTCGTTGATAGTCACGCCTATGTCTTTAATGTTACTGAAGAAATTAGTGATACCATCATTAACAAAGGTAGGAGTAATCCATTGATAGCCTTTGGCGACTGGTTTTAAAATACCCTTGTCAATATGATCATTGAAAGAATGAGCGCCTTGATTCCAGCCTAACCATGGATCATTTTCTGGGGGAGGTGTGGTAGTAGCGCAGCCAGTTAAAGTTATAGCGAGAGTAAGACTAGACAATAATAGCGGTTTACGAGTAATCACTTTGGTTTGTTTCATGATAGCTTTTTTCCTACTTAGAGTTGGCGTTTTATTATTGTTATATTGTGGGCATTTATAGCACAAACCAGAATAATGAACATAAAATGTTGTTATTTTGGATGATGATAACGAGTTTTATTAGGCTTTTCTGTCTTAGTTGCTTTGACTTTACTCTTAGTTACGACTTTAGATTTAACTTTAGTAATAGCTTTAGCGGTACTAATTTTTTTAAGGCTAGGTGTCACTGTTGTGTGGTGAGCATTATAACGATGCTTATAGATAGGTTTTGCTTTGGGGGTATAAACTGCATTTGTGGTGTCTGAACCTGTAGTGGTTGCTCTCATATTGCCACAGCCCAGTTGGACGGGTGGCGTGCCACCAGTATTGTTAGGCATGCTATTGATATTAGCGGTAGGGTATGTATCGATTCTATTAGCAAAGCCGTTATTCATCATTTTAATCATCAACTGATAACGCTCAGGACTGGTCATGCCGCCTAAGATAACACCGATCAGTCGTTTGCCGTTTTGGTTGGCTGTAGAAATTAAATTATAACCAGAGCCGCAAGTAAATCCTGTTTTCATGCCTTCTGCGCCAGGGTAGTTAGCAGTGAATTTGTTAATCCCCCTTAGTTCACGGCCCTTAAACATGAAAGTATGAGCAGAAAAGTAGGGATAGTAATTTGGGAAGTTTTGCTGAGTCTTCAATGCAAGTGATGCCATGTCGCGTGCGGTTGTTACTTGCCACGGATGTGGGAGTCCGGTTGCGTTCATAAAATGAGAATCATACATACCAAGGTTATGTGCCATAGCAGTCATTTTAATAGCAAAATTTTCTTCCGTTCCACCTAGGTGTTCTGATAAAACTACGGCAGCATCATTGGCTGAACGTGTGATAACTGCCAAAATTGCCTCTTGAACGGTTATTTTTTCACCCTGTCTTAGGCCTAGTTTGCTTTGGGGTTGTCGAGCGGCATGTGGCGAGGCGATTAATAGGTCGTTAAGATGAATTTCGCCTGCTTTTAAGGCATCAAAGGTCATGTATAGAGTCATGACTTTGGTTAAAGACGCTGGATACCATGTATGAGTCGCGTCTTCTTGATGTAAAACATTGCCATTAGCGGCGTCAATCATGATCGCTGCATGGCTAGCATAGCTAAGATTAGAGGCTAAAAGTAAACAAACGGGAATCAAAAGCAGTAGTAGGGATTTCGCAGTATTCATTAAAAATAAGAGCTCTTAGTTAAGTAGTGTTTATTTTCTTACTTTAAAATAAAGTAAGTTTTAAGGTTAGCCCTTAAGTGTGTGTATAGATTACTGATCATAGTAATTAAATTCCTACGTTCGATTTAATCATGTATTTTAGCAAAATTCAACAAAGTCTATGTCAGAAAATTCGATGATTATTCTAGTTACTTATGTTGTTGGATATTTTGGGTGGGTTTTAGTGGTTTTATTAAAAAGGGGGGTAATTAATGGGGGGTGAGGCGAAGGGCGAAGGGCGAAGAGTTAAGCCTAGCATCGGTGCCTTAGGTTGCTAGCCTATTATTTGTATGGGGTGGTCTAATTCACATGCTTTCCAGCGAAAACACATGCTTTCCAGCGAAAACACATGCTTTCCAGTGAAAACACATGCTTTCCAGCGAAAACACATGCTTCCCAGCGAAAACACATGCTTTCCAGTGGAAACACATGTTTTCCAGTAAAAACACATGCTTCCCAGTAAAAACACATGCTTTTCAGCGAAAACACATGCTTTCCAGTGAAAACACATGCTTTCCAGCGAAAACACATGCTTTCAAGCGAAAACACATGCTTTCCAGTGAAAACACATGCTTTCCAGTGGAAACACATGCTTCCCAGTGAAAACACATGCTTTCCAGTGAAAGCTCAAGCTTTCCAGCTAAATCATAAGATGCTCAGAAATTCCATTGATATTAATCTTTGCATAAGTCATCGCATAAAATGACACCTCGACAGTTAAAACTAACGCACTTTTTACATCGTTGCCTTTATTAAAAACTCATCTTAACCAGCATGGGTATCTATATAAATAATTGTTAGCATTCCCACGCAAGAACGATAACATTGTGGTGAATATCGTAGGGGCGTATTGCATACGCCCCTACGGTGTTTCT